>JACRJY010000165.1 GCA_016235585.1 Verrucomicrobiota bacterium
ACGTGTGGGTGCGCGAGTTTGATGCCGGCGGCAAGGCGCAGAACGCGCGGCCGGTCGCCAACTCCGCCAACTACGAGGCGCGTCCGACGATGACTTACGACCTGCAAAACCGCCTTTGGGTGAGCTGGGAATTGAGCGGCGCAACCTGGGGCAAGGACTGGGGTGCTTACGAGCGCGAGACGGGCATCGGCCTGTATCGCGACCGGCAGATCGGCCTGCGGATTCTCGCTGACGGCAAATGGCTTGCACCGGAGAAGGCCGCGTCGTCCGCGCTGCCCGGTTCAAAGCTCCGCCGAGGCCCGCGCAACCTTCCCACGCGCAGTCCCGAGCCGGTGGAGCGCAAGAAGGGCGAGGAGGCTGAGGTCGAGGAATCCGCCAACGCCTACAACAACCTTGCCCGCATGGTCTGCGACAACGACGGGCGCATCTGGCTGTTTGCGCGCTGCCGCGAGGGAAATTTCCACACGCCGCTCGGCACGGTGTGGATGAACTACGCGACCTACTATGACGGCAAGGAATGGGTTGGCCCCATCCTGCTGCCGCACTCGGACAATTTGCTCTACAACCTGCCCGCCGTCGCGGTGCATCCGCAGGGCGGCGTGGTGGTCGCGCATTCGAGCGACCACCGGCAGAGCAGGCACACGCAAAATCTCCGCCCCGGCAGCAACGCCGCGCTCGATGCTGACAAGGACCCGTTCGACAACGACCTCTTCGTGAGCCGGCTGGAATTTGCATCAACTCCGGTGAACGCCTCGTTGCAGCCCGCGAAAATCACCCCGAAGGCGGATGCCGCGCCACGCGCCGAGATTTTGAAGGAGCGCGAAGAAGTGGCGAAGGCGCGCGCGTATCGCTTGGATTTCAACGGCACGAAGCTGCAAATCATCCGCGGCGAGTTCCACCGCCACACCGAGATTTCCGGCGACGGCGGCAACGACGGCCCGCTCGAGGACATGTGGCGCTACGGGATGGACGTGGCGGCGATGGACTGGCTCGGCAACGGCGACCACGACAACGGCGGCGGACGCGAATACACTTGGTGGCTCACGCAGAAGACAACCGACGCCTTCCGCATCGCCGGCGTGTTCGAGCCGCCGTTCACCTACGAGCGCAGCGTGACCTATCCCGAAGGCCATCGGAACGCCGTGTTCGAGCAGCGCGGCGTGCGCACGCTCCCGCGCCTGCCGAAATCCGACCGCACCCCGGTCGTTCACGCGCCCGACACGCAGATGTTCTTCAAGTATCTCAAGCAGTTCGGCGGCGTGTGCGCCTCGCACACCAGCGCGACGAGCATGGGCACGGACTGGCGTGACTGGGATCCGCAGGTCGAGCCGATGGTGGAGATTTATCAGGGCGCGCGGCAGAACTACGAGCGCCCCGGCGCGCCGCGCTGTCCGACGGCCAATGACGCCATCGGCGGCTGGGAGCCGCTGGGCTTCATCAACCTCGCATTCAAGAAGGGCTATCGGATGTCGTTCCAATCCAGCAGCGACCACGGCTCGACGCACATCAGCTACGCGCTGGTGCTGGCGGAAAACAATTCGCGCGAAGCCCTGCTCAAGGCGATGAAGCAGCGCCACACCTACGCGGCGACGGACAACATCATCGCCGAATACACCTGCAAGACCGGCGGCAAGACCTACATGATGGGCGACGAATTCACGGCGAACGAAGCGCCCATGCTGCGGGTGAAATTCATCGGCACCGCGCCGTTTGCCAAGGTGACGCTGGTGAAAGACGACGTGGAAGTGAAAGTGTGGGAGCCGGGCAAGGCCGAGGTCGAACTCACCTGGACCGATCCGCAGCCCGTGGCCGGCCAGACGAGCTATTACTACTTCCGTGGCGAGCAGCAGAAGCAGGGCACCGAGACCAACGGCGAACTCGTCTGGGCCTCGCCGATGTGGATCAAGTATCAGCCGAAGTGAGCCGAAGTTGAGCCGCGAAAAGGCGCAGAAGGCGCAGACGTTTTCCATTGAGCATCTCATGTGGAAGTTCCTTTGCGCTTTTTGCGTCTTTTCGCGGCTGACCCTTCCCGCCCTCGCCCACAACCCCGACACCAGCTACGCGCGCATCGGCATTTCCTCCAACCAGCTTTCCTTCCGCCTTACCTACGACCTGTTCACGCTGCTGAAGATTGCCAGGCTGAACGACAACGGCGACCGGCAAATCTCGCGTGAGGAGTTGGAACGCCACGCGCCGGAAATTTTCGACTTCCTGCGCCAGGCCGTTGCGATTGAAATCAACGGCCACGAGGGCAGCCTCGGTGCGCCCGCCGGCTTCGTCTGGCCGCCGGACGCGGGCGCGGCGATTCACGAGCAGGATTTTCACTCGGCGGCGGCGCTGGTTCACTTCCGCTTCACCCAGCCGCTCGACGACACGCCGGAGAACGTCGCCATCACGTTCAACTTTTTCGGCGACTTCGGCGAGCGGCACTCGGTGCTGGGCGTCTTTGAGTTTGGCGGCAAGGAGGAGGAGGTGCTGTTCAGCCGCTTCGAGCCGGACTTCGACTACTACACCGGCTACGAGACGCCGCTGCCCAAGCGTCTCTGGAAATTCCTCAAGCTCGGCGTCGGTCACATCTTCCTCGGCTACGACCACATCTGTTTCCTCGTCGCGCTCATCGTGGTGAGCCGGTTCCGGGAACTGGTGAAGATTGTCACCGCGTTCACCGTGGCGCACAGCATCACGCTCATTCTTGCCGCGCTGGAATGGGTGACGCTGCCCACGCGCCTCGTCGAGAGCGGCATCGCGCTGACCATCGTCTATGTCGCGCTGGAAAACTTGTGGGTAAAGGACACGCGCCATCGCTGGCTGCTGACGTTTGGCTTCGGGCTCATCCACGGCTTCGGCTTCGCGAATGTGCTGCGCGAAACCGGCCTGCCCACCACCGGCCTCGTGCGCTGCCTGCTTTCGTTCAACGTCGGCGTGGAGCTGGGGCAACTCGCCATCGTGCTCGCGCTGCTGCCGCTCGCGCTGTGGCTCGGCAAGTGGCGGCACGGGCGGAAGGTGGTCGTGGCGCTCTCGCTCGTGCTCGCGCTGTTCGGCGCGGCGTGGTTCGTTGAGCGCGCGTTTGCGCTTGGCTTCATGCCGTTTTAGGGAAAAACTTCCGCCATGCACCGCACGCTATTCCTCGCCGCCATTTTGGTTTTCATCTCCACGCACGCGGGTTTCGCCGCCGACTCCGCCGCGCGCTGGTGGAAGGGCAACCTCCACACGCACTCGCTCTGGAGCGACGGCGATGATTACCCGGAGATGATCACCGACTGGTATAAGCAGCGCGGCTATGACTTCCTCGGCTTCACCGAGCACAACACGCTCCAGACCACCAACCGCTGGAGCGGCGTCGCCACCAACAAGGGCGGCACCGTCGCGCTGGAGAAATACCGCGCCCGCTTCGGCGACCAGTGGGTTGAGCAGCGCGAGCAGAAGGGCAAACAGCAGGTGCGCCTCAAGAAGCTGTCGGACTACCGCAAGCGCTTCGAGGAGCCGGGCAAGTTCCTGCTCCTCCAGTGCGAGGAGATCACCTCCCGCTACAAGACCGCGCCCGTCCACGTCAACGCCCACAACCTGCGCGAAATCATTCCACCGCAGACCGGCGACAGCGTGCTCGCCATCATGCAGTCCGCCGTTGACGCCGTGCTGGCGCAGCGCGAGCGCACCGGCCAGTTGATGTTCCCCCATGTGAACCACCCCAACTTCGGCTGGGGCATCACCGCCGAGGAACTCGCCCAGGTGCGCGGCGAGAAATTCTTCGAGGTCTACAACGGCCATCCGCAGGTTCACAACGAGGGCGACGACACGCGCGCCGGCACCGAGCGCGTCTGGGACATCGTCCTCGCCAAGCGCCTCGCCGAGCTCAACCTCGACGTGCTCTACGGCGTCGGCACCGATGACTCGCACCAATACCACACCAACAGCGTGAAGAAGAGCAACCCCGGTCGCGGCTGGGTGATGGTGCGCGCGAAGGAACTCACCGTGAACAGCCTGCTCACCGCGATGGAGGCGGGGGATTTTTACGCCTCGTCCGGCGTGACGTTGAAAGACGTGCGGCGAGCGGGCAACCGGCTCTCCCTCGAAATCGTCGCCGAGCCGGGCGTGACCTACACCACACAGTTCATCGGCACCCGCAAGGGCGCGAGCCTCGCCAGCGAGCCGGTGCGGAACAGCGCGGGCGAACCGTTGCGCGTGACGCATCGCTACGGCGCGGACATCGGCGCGGTGCTGGCCGAGGTGAAGGGCGCGACCGCCAGCTACACGCTCAAGGGCGACGAGTTGTATGTCCGTGCGACGATTGTTTCCACGAAGCCCAAGGAGAACCCGTATCGCGAAGGCGAATTCGAACAGGCCTGGACGCAGCCGGTGGTGCCGGGCGTGAAGTAGGATTTCCCGGCGCGCTGCCGTTCTGCGCCCCGGCTGCGTGATACTGCGGGGGTGCAAATAAATTTCCCTTTCGCGAATGGCGGGAAACTGCTATTCACTTTTCCCACCAAGCAAACACCTCACATGAACCCGGCCAACATCCGCCATTCGGCAACCGCGACGAGGAGCGGTGGCGTATTCTTTGGCGTGCTGCTGGCGCTCGGCCCGTGGCTGCTGCCGGCGGTGCTGACGGTGAACGCGGCTACCGGCGGCACGATGGTGGCGTGGGGAGACACACCTATAGCCAAACGAATGCGCCCGTCGCCGCGCAGAGTGGGGTAACGGCGATTGCAGCGGGAGTTCTTCACACCGTGGCCTTGAAGAACGACGGTTCGGTGCTGGCGTGGGGAGACAACATCTATGGTCAAACAAACGTGCCCGTTTCAGCGCAGAGTGGGGTGACAGCGATTGCAGCAGAAGCTTGGCACGCTATGGCCTTAAAAAGAGGTTCTCTGACGTTTTCGGTGGGTGACTAGATGGCCGGGAGTCGGAGCTTGCCGGCGACCAGGTAGAGCATGGTGCGCAGATACTCGAAGCTGCGGAAGCCGCGCGCCCTTCTTTTCACCGCGCTGAACACGCTGTTCAATCCCTCCATGAAGGCGTTGGTCACGCGGTGCTTCCAGTGCGCGAGGATGCCCTCGAGGTGGCGCTCGACCGACTCGGCGAACTTCACCATCTCCACAAACAGCGCCCCAAACTTCTGGCGGCCCGACCGCACCCAGCGACACCACGCCTCCAGTCGCCGTCGTGCCGCCCCCGCGTGCTCCAGCCGATAGGCGTCCTGAAAGGCCAGCCGCATCTGATAGGCCTTCACACTCGCCAGGTTGCCCTGCGTCAGCACCGCCAGTTCCGCCGTCTGTTCCGCGCTCAAGTTCTCCGGGTTCTTGCGCAGCAGCCACTGCGAGTCCTTCAACTCGGGCCGCTGTTTCTGTTCGCGCCGCCGCACCCGCTCCGTCGCCAGGATCAGGTTGGCGATCACATGATACTTGTCATGCACCACCGCCGCGTTGCGGCAGGTCTCGCGCACGCCTTTGAGATACGCCGGACTCAAGTCCATGGAAACCTCCGTGAGCGCGTGTCGGTGGCCGTTGTGCGCCTCCAACGCCTCGATAAACTGGGGGAAAACGCTGGAGTCCCGGTCTTCCGCCGCGAAGAGCACGCGCTTGCGCAGCAGGTCGGCGAAGACGCTGATATACTTGTGGCCTTTGCGCACGGACATCTCGTCCACCCCCACGCAACTGACCGCCGAAAAGTCCGCCTCGGCATACGCCGCATCCACGTGCTTGTGCAGGAGCCGCCAGAGGCGCGGGGCGGTTTCGCCCAGCGTTTGCGCGGCGCGCTCGACGGCCATCTCGCGCAAGAGCAGCAGGGCGAAGGCTTCAAACTCATTGCTGAAGCCGCCCGCCTTGCCTTCCCACGGCGGACGCACGCGCCAGGTGTGACCGCACTGGGGGCAGCGCCCGCGCGGCAGGCGCGCCACGATCTCGCAGCGATACTGCATCACGTTGAGATGCCGCCAGCGCAACGGCTCGGTGCGGTCGTAGCCTTTGGCTTCCGCGCCACACTTGGGACAGCGTTCCAGCTTCCAGACTTCGTCGGTGTGTTCGAGTTGAAGATCCACCTGGCGGCGATCCTTGTGGAACACGCATTCGGTCACGCGCCACTTGAGTCCCAGCCCCAACAGTTCGGCAAAGAGTTTTTCCGGTGTCATGCCCCGCCAGTCTGCCAACCCCATCACCCACTGAAAACGTCAGAGAACCGAAACGAAAGGGATATGGCACGCGCTGGGCGGTGGAATCGTTTTTCAGCGGGTTGAAGCGGACGATGGGTTCGACGCTGACCTCACGCAAACCAAATCAACTGCTGGCCGAAGCCGCCTTCAAGGTGCTGGCTTACACCCTCCGGCGTTAGCCGAACCAAGGCAGTCACCGATGTTTTCAACAGAGCAACACTGGCTTTTCTCATCGCAGCACAGCACCAACGCCCGCCGGGGCGGGTTCAAATACAGGCCGATGACATCCCAGAACTTCGCCGCAAACTGCGGATCCTTGGAAAGCTTGAAGGTGCGCACCCGGTGCGGTTTCAAATC
>JACRJY010000167.1 GCA_016235585.1 Verrucomicrobiota bacterium
CGACTTCCGGCATCCGCTCCATTTCGAGGACGAGGTCGAGATTCACCTGCTCGTGGCCGAGAAGAAGGCCAAGTCGCTCACCTACCTCTTCAAGCTCACCAAGCTCAACGCCACCCCGCCGGTCGAGGTCGCCCGCGGCCGTGTCACCGTCGTCTGCGTCAGTCGCGACCCGCACGGCAAAATGTCCGCCACGAACATCCCCAAGATGATTGCCGACCAGATCGAGGTCGCAACCGGGGAAATGCTGAAATAGGAAATCCTTCGCCTTGGCGGCGAATATCAGGTTCCCGCCTGCCGCAGATCAATGATTTTCACCTCCTTGACGGCATGATCCGCCCAGAAGCAAACGGCGCGGCTGCCAATGATGAGGACTTGGATGGGCCGCCCGATGTCATCGCGCTCGACGTAATCACCGGTGCGAAACGGATCGTCTGCCAGTTCGTCGAGCAGGCGGGTGATGAGCCGCCGCTCTCCGCTGCGACAAGCTTTCAGCGTCGCGATCACCTCCGCCGCGATGAAGACGCGGTAGGGCTGCATTACTTCTCTCCGTCGCCGGATTCTTTTTTCCAGTCGGCCAGGGCGACCCATTTGCCGGGCGTCCGATCATCAATCCGCCGGGTCATTTCCGAACGCCAGGTGGAGTCCTGCTGCAGGCGGAGATGCAGCAGGTAAGCCGCCAGTTCGTTCTGCCGTTCAGTGGGAAGGCTGGCGACTTCGCGCATCAATTCGGCCATGTTCATGGGATGAAAATGGCAGCTATTACGCGTCAAGGCAAGGCGGACTTCCGCTTTCGCACAACCAAGCCGCAACTGCAGTCTGGGCTGGCTTGACTCAAACTTGCCCCATCGCCTTGTCCAGCGCGGCGATGAGCGTGTTCATCGTCGCCGGCGTTTCGTCGCCCATGTTCGAGATGCGGAAGGTCGTGCCCTTGATTTTTCCGTAGCCGCCGTCAATCAGGAAGCCCTGCTCCTTCACGAGCTTCTGCAGCTTCGCCGCGTCCACCACGCGACTGCCGGGCCGTGCGCCGTTGTTGACGCAGCAAAGCGTAAGCGACTCGAAACCTTTTTCTGGAAACAACGTGAAGCCGTGCTTCGCCGCCCAGTCGCGCACCATCTGGTTGGTCTGCCGGTGCCGCGCGTAACGCTGCTCCAATCCCTCGGCGAAAAATTCATCGAGCTTGGACGACAGCGCGTAGATGTGCGGAATGCTCGGCGTGCTGGGCGTCATGCTGTCCTTCGCGTTCTTCTCGAACTCCACGAAATCGAAGTAGTAGCCGCGATCCTTCGCCGTTGCGGCCTTGGCGAGCGCGGCGGGCGACGCGACGAACACCGCCAGCCCCGGCGGCAGCGCGAAGGCCTTCTGCGTGCCGGCGAGCAGCACGTCAATGCCCAGCTCGTCAAACTTCAGCGGCACGGCGCTCATCGAGCTGACCGCGTCCACGATGAACATCACGTCGGGATATTTTTTCTTGAGCGCGGCGATCTCCGCGAGCGGCGACATCGTGCCGGTGGAGGTTTCGTTGTGAATCAGCGTCAGCGCGTCGAATTCGCCGGTGGCGAGCTTCCGGTCAATCGCCTCGGCGCGGATGGGCGAACCCCACTCGACTTGGAGCGCCTCGGCCTGTTTGCCGCATTTCTTCGACACGTCGAACCACTTGTCCGAGAACGCGCCCTTCATGCAGTTGAGGATTTTTTTCTGCGCGAGGTTCCGCACCGCGCCCTCCATCACGCCCCACGCGCTGGACGTGGAGAGATAGACGAGTTGTTTGGTGCCGAGCAGCGTCTGGAGCTGCGGCTGGATTTTCGCGTAGAGGTCTTTGAAGCCCTGCCCGCGATGGCCGATCATCGGCGAGCAGAGCGCCTGGAAGGTGTTCGCGCTCACTTCGACCGGGCCGGGGATGTGCAGTTTCACGTGTGCCATAAAATAGGCGCGAAACTTTTCACAAGCCCCGCCCCGGCGCAAGCGGAGTTTTGCGTCAGCGCCAGCGGAACGCGCTCAAAATATCCGAGAAGTCATCCGTCCACACCTTCGCTGCGGCGCTTGTCGGCAGCGGACGCCAGCGTCCGTCCCGGAGCAGTTCGCCGAGATGCGCCGGATCGCGGGCGAGCACGACCCAGTGGGAGGCGTATTTGCCGTGGTTCGGGCCGCTGGTTTCCGTCACGTCGTCAAACCAGTTCAATCCAAAAAGGCCGAGCGACTTCGCGATGCCGCCGACCACTTCCGCCAGTTCAAGGTTGCGGCTGGAAATGTTCATCGCAAGAAAACCACCGGGCTTAAGCTTGGAGAAATAAAGCTGCACGGCCTCGCGCGTGAGCAAGTGCATCGGGATGACATCGGAGCTGAAGGCGTCCACCACGAACAGCGCGTAGCGACCGTCCGGCGCTTCGCGCAGCCGCATCCGCGCGTCGCCGAGGATGATGTTGACCGCGCCCGGCGGGCTGCGGTGCAGGTAGGTGAAGTAATTGGTGTCCCGCGCAATCCGCACCACGGCGGGATCAATCTCGTAAAAATCCCAGCGCTGGCCCGGCTGCGCGTAGCACGCCATCGCGCCGCCGCCCAGGCCGATGACGCCGAGGTTTTGCGCGGCGAGCCGGGCGGCGGAAAGTTCAAAGACATTTCCCAGCGGCCCGCGCCGGTGATAGTAGGCAAGCGGTTCGCCCTGCCGCGCCGGGTCGAGGAACTGCAGGCCATGGACGGTCGTGCCGTGATACAGCCGGCGAAACAGCCCGTCGGGGTCGCGCGCCACGCGCAGCGTGCCGAAGAAGTTCCGCTCCGTGTGCAGGGTGCGCCCGTGGATGAGGGTGTAGGCGTTGCCGCCAAGCATCACCGCGCCCAGCGCCAGCGCAAAGCGCAGCGGGCGGCGCACCCACAGGAAGCCGACGAGCAGCGGCAGGCCGAAGATGAGCGCCATGCACAACTGATACGGCTCCAGAATGAATCGCGGCACAATGACCGCGAGCGCCGCCGTCAGCACGCCGAGGCCGGCGGGGAGGATGAAGTCCAGCAGGCGGGCGCGCGGAGAATTTTGGGCGTCCTCCGGCGCGGGCCGGACGAGGCAGGCGAGCAGAATTGCCAGCGGATATTCCACCACCGCATCAAAGAGGAGCGGCGCGGCCAGCGCGTTGAACAGGCCGCCGAGCGCGCCGCCGAGGGACATACAGAGATAAAAGTCGGTGAGGTGCGCCGCGTCCGGCCGCGCCGCCGCGAGGCACCCGTGGCTCACGAGCGCCGCGATGAACAGGAGGGCGAGATGCAGCCCGACCAGCAGGCCGGGCGGCTGCTTCACGTCCGCCAGCATCACGAACACCAGCGTCAGCGCCGCGATGGGCAGCGCCCGCGCCACCAGCGGCAGCGGCAGGAAGTTTTTCCGCGCGAACACGAGGACGAACGTGAGCAGATACAGCGCGAGTGGAATCACCCACAGCAGCGGCACCGCCGCAATGTCGGTGGTCAGATACGTCGTGACGCCGAGCATCAGGCTCGACGGCACGAGGGCGTAAAAAATCCAGCGGGCGCGCTGCGGCCAAGTGACGGGGGATGACGGCGGGCTTTGAATCCGGCCTTCGGCTGTCCGCGCGTCCTTCTCGTCCTCGTCCTCGGTCTTGTTCGAGGACAAGGAGGAAACTGAAGTTCTCCAGCACACCACGGCGCACAGCGCACACAATCCCACCAAGACAAAATAGCCCAGCCGCCAGAGCCGCGACTGCTCCAGCAGGGGCCAGTGCGGCTCCACCAGCACGGGATAGCTCAACAGCGCCACGAAGCTCCCCACGTTGCTCGCCGCGTAGAGGAAATACGGCTCGCGCGCCGCCGGATGCGCGGTGCCGGCGAACCATTTTTGCAGCAGCGGCGCGAGCGTGGACAGGACGAAGAACGGCAGCCCGGCCATCAGCGCCAAGTTACCGAGCAGCCAGGGAACCGGCGAGGAATCGCGCGGCAGCGATTGCAATGCGTCTTCCGAAACGGCAAACGGCAGCGCCAGCCCGGCGAGCGCGAGCAGGGTGATTTGCAGCGCCGCCTGCCCGCGCGGCCCCAGCGCGCGGCCTGCCCAATGCGCCCAGGCGTAGCCCGCCAGCAGCAGCGCCTGGAAGAACACCATGCACGTGTTCCACACCGACGGCGAGCCGCCGAGCCACGGCAGCAGCAGCTTGGCGACGAGCGGCTGCACCCAGAACAGCAGCGTGGCGCTGGTGAAAAGCGTGGCCGCGAAGAGCAGCGGCAGAAATGGGTTTCCGGTGGCGGCGGTTTTCACGCGGTCAGATGTCGCGGCAACTTAACGAAGGCGGACGCCAAGCGTAAAGCCGGAAGAAATTGTTCAGAGCGGTTCCCAGCCCGCGCCGCGATGCTTCGTCGGAAAGAGGTCGGGGTGAATTATCTCGGCGAGGATTTCCAGCGACTCGACGAGGTGCGGGCCGGGGCGGTTGAAGAACTGGTTGCCGTCCGTGAGATGGACGCGCCGCTGTTTCACGGCGCGTAGCGAGGCCCAGCGCGGATGCTTCGCGAGCGCCTCCATCTCGGCACGCGTGCGCGCGAGGTCGAAGCCGCAGGGCAGCGCGACGATGATTTCCGGATCGCGCTTCGCGAGTTCGTCCCACTGCATCCACGGCGAGTGTTTGCCGGCGTCGCCGAAACAGTTTTCTCCGCCCGCGAGATGGACGAGTTCAGGAATCCAGTTGCCCGCCGCCATGAGCGGATCGAGCCATTCGAGGCAGGCGACGGTGGGACGGCGCTTGGCCTGGCAGCTTTTCTCGATGACGTCCACGCAGCGGGTCTTGAGTTCCTTGAGCAGTTGCTTTCCATCTTCAACAACGCCCAGCGCCTCGGCCACGCGGCGGATGTCCTCCCACACGTCGGGCAATCGTTGCGGCGCGAGGGTGACGATGCGCGGCGGGTGCGGCCAGCCGGCGACGGCAGCCTTCAGTTGCGGCAGGCTGACGGCGCACACGTCGCACTGCGCCTGCGTGATGATGAGGTCGGGCTGTAGTTCTTTCAGCAAGTCCGCGTTGATCTGGTAGAGCGGCTGCCCGGCCTGGAGGCGCGACTTGACCTGTTCTTCAATCGCGCCGCTCGCGGCGTGCGAATCAATCTGCGCTGCGGTGCAGGCGGGAAGTTTCGCCACCTCCACCGGGAAATCGCACTCGTGCGAGCGGCCCACGAGCCGCTGCGCGCCACCGAGCGCACAGACAATTTCCGTGGCCGCCGGGAGCAGCGAAATGACGCGCCGGGCGGCCACGCGCTACTTGAGCTTGTCGTCCGGCGCGCCGATGACCAGCACGCCTTCCGCGCCAGCGTCGTCTTCGGGGATGCGCATCCCATAGAACGAGCGATAGACGAAGATGAGCGCGATCAGGAAGAAGAACACGCCGATGCCGGTCTTGAGCGTTTGATTGGTCATCGTCACGGCGATCTCCACCGCGAGCAGGCCGAAGAGCGTGGTGAACTTGATCACGGGATTGAGCGCGACCGACGAAGTGTCCTTGAACGGATCGCCCACGGTGTCACCAACGACGGTGGCGGCATGGAGTTCCGTTCCCTTCTGGCGCAAATCCACCTCGACGATTTTCTTGGCGTTGTCCCACGCGCCGCCGGCATTCGCCATGAAGATGGCCTGGAACAATCCGAAGAACGCGATGCCGATCAGGTAGCCGATGAAGAAGTAGGCGTTGAAGAACGGCAGCGCGAGCGCGAAGCAGAACACGACGATGAAAATATTCCACATGCCCTTCTGTGCATAGACGGTGCAGATGCGGACGACCTCCTTGCTGTCCTTTTCCGACGCGGTGCTGGCGCTCAAGTTCATGTTTTCCTTGATGTAGACCACCGCGCGATACGCGCCCGTCACGACGGCCTGCATGCTGGCGCCGGTGAACCAGTAAATCACCGAGCCGCCCATGATGAGGCCGAGAATGATTTCGGGCTGCACGATGCTCAATTTGGCGACGGCACCGCCGAACATATTTTCCAGCAGAATGATGATGCCGAACACCATCGTCGTCGCACCGACGACCGCCGTGCCGATGAGCACGGGCTTGGCGGTGGCCTTGAAGGTGTTGCCCGCGCCGTCGCCCTTTTCGAGCTGGTGCTTGGCGTTCTCGAAGTCCGCGTCGAAGCCAAAGGAGTCCTTGATCTCCGCCTTGATGTCCTTGCGGCCTTCGATCTGGCTCAATTCATACACCGACTGCGCGTTGTCCGTCACCGGCCCGTAGCTGTCCACGGCAATCGTCACCGGCCCCATGCCGAGGAAGCCGAAGGCCACGAGGCCGAACGCAAAGATCGGCGCAGCGAAAATAAACTTCGCCGGCATCAGCGCGAGCAGCGCGGGGTTCTGCGAGAAGTAATACGACACCGCCATCAGCACCATGATGATGAGGCCCATCCAGAACGCGGAGAAGTTGCCCGCGACGAGGCCCGACAAAATGTTCAGCGACGCGCCGCCGTGCTTCGAGCAGTTCGTCACTTCGCGGACGTGCCGCGACGAGGTGCTGACGAACACCTTGGTGAACTCCGGGATCAGCGCGCCCGCCACCGTGCCGCAACTGATGATCATGGACAGCACCCACCACAACGCCGGCTGCGCCGTGCCCGTGGCGTCCTTGAAATCGCCGAGCATCAGGTAGCTCGCGGCAAAGGTGACGGCGATGGACACCGCCGACGTGATCCATACGAGGTGCGTGAGCGGCGCCTCGAAGTCGAAATCTTTCTTCCCGCCGAACATCGCCTTGCTCAAGGCCTCGTTGACGAAGTAGGACACCAGCGAAGTCACGATCATCAGCGCGCGCATTACGAACAGCCAGATGATCAGCGTCGCGACGATGGTCGGCGTCGTCGCCAGCGCCAGCGCGAGGAACGCGATGAGCGCCACGCCGGTCACGCCGTAGGTCTCGAAGCCGTCCGCCG
>JACRJY010000173.1 GCA_016235585.1 Verrucomicrobiota bacterium
AATGTTCGGCGTCGTCACGCGCATCCTCGTGCGGCTCATCCGCGGCCCGCAGGCGTTTCGCACGCTGCTCGGCGTCTTCGAAAGCGTGGACGACGCGAGCCAGACCGTGAGCGACATCATTGCCGCCGGCATCGTGCCCGGCGCGCTCGAGATGATGGATCAGCTCATCACGCAGGCCATCGAGGCCGCGTATCATTTCGGCTTCCCGCTCGACGCCGGCGCCGTGCTCATCGTGGAACTCGACGGCCTCAACGCCGGCCTCGACGCGCAGGCCGAGCGCGTCATTTCCCTCTGCAAAAAAAATCGAGCCCGCGAAGTGCGCCTTGCACAGAGCGAGCAGCAGCGCGCCGACCTTTGGAAAAGCCGCAAGCGCGCGTTCGGCGCCATCGGCCGGCTCAGCCCGAATTTTCTCACGCAGGACGGCGTGGTGCCGCGCTCGCGCCTGCCGGACATCATGCGTTTCATCCGCGCCACGAGCGACAAATACGGCCTGCGCATCCCGAACGTCTTCCACGCCGGCGATGGCAACATCCACCCGCTCGTGCTCTACGATGAACGCGTTCCGCAGCAGGTCCGCGACGCCGTCGCCGCGGGCAATGACATTCTGGAAAAGTGCATCGAGTTCGGCGGCAGCGTGAGCGGCGAGCACGGCATCGGCGTGGAGAAAATTGATTTCATGGCGAAGCAATTCACCAAGGACGACCTCGACGCGATGCAGACGCTCCGGCGCGTCTTCGACCCGGAGCTGCGCTGCAACCCGCACAAGATGTTCCCCGGCGGCAAACGCTGCGGGGATTTTCAGCAGAAGAAACAAATCGCCGCGTGAAACAGGAGCGAGCGCATTTAGCAAAGTGCACATACAGCCCGCCAATCTCAAAAAGTTGACCGCCGCGCTGACCGACGTAATCGCGCGCTGTGCAAAGGTCGCGTCGGTGGATTTGGGCGTGCTCAACCGCCTACTCGCCCACGTGCCAGAGGACATGACCGTGACAGTCGAGGCCGGACTCAAGTTGGCTGCGTTGCAAACGGAACTCGCGCGTCGCGGGCAATGGTTGCCGCTCGACCCGCCGCACCCCGACACACTCACCATTGGCGAGTTGCTGGCGACGAATGCCAGCGGACCGCGCCGTTACGGCTACGGCACGGCGCGCGATCATCTCATTGGCCTGACCGCGGTGCTCGCAGATGGGCGAGTGGTGAGTTCCGGCGGCAAGGTGGTTAAGAACGTCGCGGGCTACGACCTGCACAAGCTGTTCATCGGCGCGCGCGGGACGCTGGGCGTGATCGTCGAGGCGACGTTCAAGCTGCGCCCGCTGCCGGAGAAGGAGGAGTTCGTGGCCGCGCGCTGCGAATCGCTGGCGCAGGCGGAGACGTTGATGGAGTCGGTGCTCAATTCACCCGTCACGCCCGTCGTGTTCGACGCTCACCGCGGAGGGGCGACACTCTTGTCGCCCTCGTCAATCCATTCAGATCAACGAGGCGACAAGAGTGTCGCCGCTCCGTTCACGCTCGTCCTCGCCTTCGCCGGCTCGCGCAAAGAAGTCGAATGGCAGCTTGGCGAGGCGCGGAGGCTGGGCTTCACAGAAGCGATGAAACTCGATTACGAAAAGGATTTCTGGGCCGAATCAGAAAAGCCCCAGCGCATTTCCGTCCTGCCTTCGCGCGTGTGCGAGACGCTCGGCGCTTTGGGCAACGCGCCGTTCGTCGCACGCGCGGGCAACGGGCTGATCTGGCATCGCGGTGCCGCCATCGCGAAAGGCGAATTGCCTAACGCAAAACTCACGCAGCGCGTGAAGGACGCGTTTGATCCAAAACACATTTTCCCGGAGCTGCCGTTGTGAATCCGCCTGCCACGCCCATTGACCATTTCCTCGACGAGCAGAAGGCGCTCGCGTGCATCCACTGCGGCCTCTGCCTCGGCTCATGTCCGACGTATCTGGAGACGGGCAACGAGAACGACTCGCCGCGCGGGCGCATCTACCTAATGCGCGCGGTGCAGGATGGCCGGCTGCCGCTGGGCGACACGGCGGTGCGGCACATTGATCTCTGCCTCGGCTGCCGCGCGTGCGAGGCGGCCTGCCCCAGCGGCGTGCAATATGGCGAGTTGCTCGAACACACGCGCGACCACATCGAGAACCATTTCAAGCGCTCCATCTTTCAAACCTTCCTCCGCCGCGTCGCCATCGAGAAAGTGTTTCCGTTTCCGGGGCGAATGAAGCTCGCGCTTCTACCGGCGCGGCTCATCAAGAAGCTCGGCGCGGAGCATCTTCTGCCGAAGTTCGCGCAGGAGGCGCTCGCGCTCGTGCCGGAGAAAATGAGCGCGGTGAAGCTGCCGGAGTTTTCACCAGCGAATGCAGAACCACCCCTCACCCCGGCCCTCTCCCCATCGGATGGGGAGAGGGTGGCCGAAGGCCGGGTGAGGGGTCGCGTCGGCTTCATCAGCGGCTGCGTGATGAGCGTGATGTTCGGCGAGACGAACGCGAACAGCGTGAAGCTCCTGAACCGCGCGGGCTGCGATGTTCACACACCCTCGGCGCAGGGCTGCTGCGGCGCGCTCCACGCGCACAGCGGCAAACTCGACGAGGCGCGGGCCTGCGCGCGGCACAACATCACGGTGTTCGAGAAGCTCGAACTCGACGCCATCATCATCAACGCCGCCGGCTGCGGCTCGACGCTCAAGGAATACGGCGCGCTGCTGCGGGACGACCCGGCGTGGGCGGAGCGCGGGGCGGAGTTCAGCGCGAAGGTGAAAGACCTGACCGAATGGCTGGCGGGTTCAACATTCAACATTCAACATTCAACGCTCAACATTCAACACCGAGTCACCTACCACGACGCCTGCCATCTCGCGCATCCGCAGCGCATCACGAAACCGCCGCGCGAGCTGGTGAAGGCGGTGGCGGGCGCGAACTTCGTGGAGCTTTCCGAGTCGGACGTGTGCTGCGGCAGCGCCGGCAGTTACAACCTCACCGAGCCGGAAATGGCGGAGCGTCTCCGGCGGCGGAAGATTGAAAACATCCTCAAGACCGGCTCGAGGATCGTGGTGACGACCAATCCCGGCTGCCTGCTGCAAATCCAGGCCGGGCTGAAAAGGGCGGGGCGCGACGACATCGAGGCCCTGCACATCGCGGATTTTCTGGCGCGGGCGGGGGAGTGATTTGCAACCGCCTCGGTGCCCTCCGCGTTTGAATTTTTAACGCAGAGGATGCGGAGGAATTTGCAGAGGGCGCAGAGGAAGGAAAATCAAGAAGCGCCCGCTTGGACTCCCGCCGGAACAGGCTTGTTTTCACGGCGGGTTTGCCGCACAGATTGCGCCGGACAATTTCTGCTTATGACGCGCACGGCCTGTTTTTTTCTGAACGTCTTTGTGGCTTCGGCCGCGGGTTTTTCCTCGTTGAGCGCGGCGGTGCCGCCACCCGTCATGATGCCAAACGGCGTGACGCTCCTGACCCACACCGGCTGGGCTGACTCGATGCTCATGACATCGTCGCGCGAGAGCGTGAAGGTCGTCGTGGCCCCGGCGGTGGGCGGGCGCATTGTTCACTACGGCCTGCGCGGCGAGAACATTTTGTATGAGAATCCGGCGAGCTTCGGGCGCACGCTCGCGGACGGGCGGAGTTCGTTTTCTGTCGGCGGCTACCAGTGTGATGTCGGCCCGGAAATCCGCGGCCTCCCGCCGCACCGCGCGATGTGGATGGGGCCGCACGCCTACACATCCGCGCGGCCCTTCGCCATCCGGACGACCAGTCCGGCGGACACCGGGCTGGGCCTCAAACTGGAGAAGGAAATTGTGATGGATCCCGAGACCGGCGACCTCGGCATCACGCAGCGGATGAAAAACATTTCCGACCTCGAAGTGGCCTACTGCCTGTGGGACCGCACGCTCTGCGCGGGCGGCGGCTTCGCGTTTTTTCCGCTGAAGAAGAAGAGCCGCTTCCCCGCGCGCTGGAGCGTCCGCAAGGAGTTCGAGGGCAAACTTTACTACGACGGCGACCAGCCGGAGCTGCCGAACGTGAAAGTGCTCGACGGCGTGCTCGTCGCCAAGGCCGAGGGCGCGCCCGGCAAGCTCGGCGCGGACAGCGACGCGGGCTGGATTGCCTACACGCGCGGCAAACAGTTGTTCGTAAAATACTATCCCTACTTTCCCGGCGGCGACTACACCGACGGCGGGAACTCCGTGGAATTTTACTGGAGCGACAAGGTCGGTGAACTGGAGCCATTGAGTCCGCAGGTGCGGCTGCGCCCCGGCGAGTCCTACGCGTTCCCCGAAAAATGGACGCTCATCGAACTGGAGGAGGAGGCCACCACCTTCGAGCAGGCCCGCTCCTTGGTGAAAAAAATCCCGCCCACGCCGTTCAAGAAATGAGGAGTGGTCGAGGGGGCAGCAAAGGGGTGTTGCTCAAATCGTTTTTCCCGCCAACCACGCCAACCACGCCAAAGCAAACGCCGCTCCTCCGCATCGTTGGCGTGCTTCGCGGGCCATCTCCGGCAGCCATGCGGGTGGAAATAATTTGGGCAACACGCCTTCAAGATGCGCCCCGTCCCGGAAGGCGTTCTGGAAATTTCCTTTTTCCCAGCCCGCCACGGTGCTACGGTCGCCGCCGTGGCATTGGTGCGAATACTTGTGGATGGCTACAGCCTCCTGCACGGCTGGCCGGAACTGGCCGCCGGGCGGGCGCGCCATTCCGCCGCCGCGCGCGAGGAACTGGTGCGCCGGCTCACGCACTATCGCGACGCCATCGGCACGCCCATCACGATTTTTTTCGACGGCGCCGGCGCGCCGCCGGGCACGCCCAAGGTGCCGTCCACGCCGGAGGTCGAGGTGCTCTACTCGCGCGCCGGGCAGACGGCGGACGACCTGATCGAGCGCGCCGCGCACCGCTTCAGCGACTACGGCGAGGTGCTCGTGGTCACGGATGATTACACCGAGCGCGACGTCGTCATCGGCTTCGGCGGGCTGGCGGAAAGCTGCGAAAACTTCATCCGCGCCGTCGAGGCCGCGCTCGGCGACCTGGCGCGCGAGGTGAAGTTTCACAACCGCCAGGAACAGCAGCGGTTCAAGCACGCGCGCACCGCATGAGAAAACTTGGCTTCATCCTCGCCCTGTTGATGCTCGCACCGGCCCTGCGCGCGGCGGAGCCGGAGAATTTCCTGCTGCTGCTCGACACCTCGCGCGCGCTGTCGAAGCAGAGCCGCGTGCTCCAGCAGACCGTGGTCGAGCTGGTGAACACCGGCGTCCATGGCCGGATGCAGCGTGGCGACCGGCTCATCGTCTGGACGTTCAACGAAAAAATCCTGCCGGCGAAAATCCCCGTGCAAGTCTGGACGCCGGAGTCGCGCCGGGCCGTCGCGCTCGCCACCGTCAGCTATGTCGAGAAGCTTTCGTTCGAGAAGACGGCGCGTCTCGAAGCCGCCTTCCCCGAGCTGCTCGACCGCATCAAGTCCACGGAGCACGCCACGGTCATCGTCGTCTCCGACGGCGGCGCGGTGATTTTCGGCACGCCGTTCGACCGCGAGCTGAATGTTTTTTACGGGAAGCACTTTGACCAGTTCAAGAAAGCGGGCTGGCTGTTCGTCTCCTCCTTCCTTGTGCGGCGCGGCGTGCCGGAGGCCTGGGCGGTGAACGCCAGTGGTGACCGCATCGTGCTGCCGGAAAAAGAGGCGGCCCAGCCCGTCGCGCCGCCGCCGGTCGCCAGCGCGCCGCCAGCGGTGGAAAAAACTTTGCCGCCGGAACCGGCGAGGAAGATTGAAATGGTAAAGGAAACCCCGTCCGGCGCGGTCGCCACCTTTACCGTGCTGCCTGCCGGGGCAAAATCCGAACCGCCGAAAGCCGAGCTGCCCAAGACACCGCCGCCAGTTCCGCCGCCCGCCGCGCCGGTGACGACGACGGCGGCGACCACCGCACCCGCCGCGGGCGAAATTGGAAAGGCGGCGTTCCAGCCCATCCCGGCGACGGTGGAACAAAAAGCTGCCACCGCCACCACATCGCCGAATCCGCCGATGGTTGCGGAAAAACCTCCGGCCAGCTTGAGTCAGAAAAGTTCCGCAGCCGCGCCGCCAGCGGCGGAAACTCCCGCCGTGGCGCTGGCGAAGCTCGACGCCGCGCCTGCCAATCTGGAAAGCAGCCGCCCGCAGGTGGAGGCCCCGGCGACACCACCCGCCGCCGAGAAGCCTGTGATTGCTCCCGCTGCGGCACGTCCGGTCGAAAGGACGGCGCAGGTTATTCCACCCGTGCCCGTGCAGGTCAAATCAGAATCAACCCTTCCCGCGAAGGCCGCAGGCAACTCCGCTCCGTCGGAAGGGCGAGCCGGGCAAGTTCCCGAAAAAGTTTCAGAGCGCGAGGCGAATGAGAGTCGCGTGGCTCGTCCCGCTGAAGCCGCGCCATCAGCCAAGCCGACTCCCGCGCAGACCGCCGTGGTCACGCCGCCGGAGCGGCGGAGCGGCTGGCTCCTCGCGCTCGGCCTCGGCCTGCTGGCGGTGGCGGGCGGCGGGATTTATTTTCTCCTCCGCAGCCGGGCCACGCCCCGGCCCAGTTTGATTTCCCGCTCGATGCGCCGCGACCGGCGTTGAGGACGGTTTCAATTTCACCAGCCCGCCCTGCGTCAAAGAACTCCGATGACACTGAACCACAGAATAAAAA
>JACRJY010000168.1 GCA_016235585.1 Verrucomicrobiota bacterium
GAGCCAAAGCTGAATCCGCAGCCAACGAAGTCGCCGCCCCGCGCGAGAATGTCTTCCGCGGCCTGCTGGGCAACCGCAACTTCCTCCTGCTCGTGCTCTACTTCACGCTGCCGGCCATCGCGGGCTGGGTCGTGCGAGACTGGATGCCGGACATCCTGAAGGAAAAGTTCAACCTCGGTCAGGGCAAGGCCGGCATGAGCGCGATTCTCTACGTGCAAATCGCGTCCCTCATCGGCGTGGTGATTGGCGGCACGCTTGCTGACCGCTGGATGCACACGACTCCGCGCGGGCGCATCTTCACCAGCGCCATCGGCATGGTGCTGTTTCTGCCCGCGCTCTTCAGTGTGGGCAACGCCGGCACGCTTGGCGTCGCCATCGCCGGTCTCATTGTGTTCGGTTTCGGCTGGGGATTTTTTGACTGCAACAACATGCCCATCCTTTGCCAGATTGCGCGACCCGAGTGGCGCGCCACCGGCTACGGCATCATGAACCTCGTGAGCATTTCGTGCGGCGGCTTCGGCGACTGGGCCTTCGGCGCGCTGCGCGACCGCCACGTGCCGCTCAACGTCATCTTCGGCGCGTTCGCCGGCGTGGCGCTGCTCTCGGTTTTCATAGTGCTTCTCATCCGTCCGCGCGAAGCGAATGTTTCCAAATGAACCTTCCCAAATATCACGGCATCATCCCGCCCATGGTCACGCCGCTGCGCGACCGCGACGCGCTCGACGTGGCCGGTCTCGAACGCCTCATTGAACACATTCTCGCCGGTGGCGTGCACGGCCTCTTCATCCTCGGCACCACCGGCGAAGGGCCGAGCCTCAGTTACCGGCTGCGCAAGGAACTCATCGAGCGCACCTGCCGCCAGGTGAAAGGCCGCGTGCCCGTGCTCGTCGGCATCACCGACACGGCGTTTCAGGAATCGCTCAACGTCGCACACTGGTCCGCCGACGCGGGCGCTGATTCGCTCGTGGTCGCGCCGCCGTATTATCTGCCGGAGGGCCAGCCGGAGTTGCAGGAATACCTCGACCACCTCGTGCCCGAGCTGCCGCTGCCGCTGTTCCTCTACAACATGCCCGCGCTGACCAAGGTCGCGATGGAGCCGGAGACCGTGCGCCGCGCGATGGACGAGCCGCGCATCATCGGGCTGAAGGACAGCTCGTGCAGCATGATTTACCTGCACCGCATCCTCGCCCTGCTGCCGCACCGTCCCGATTGGCCCGTGCTCGTCGGCCCCGAGGAGATGCTCGCCGACTCCGTGCTCGCGGGCGCGCACGGCGGCGTGAATGGTGGCGCAAATCTTTTTCCGAAGCTCTACGTGAAGCTCTTCGAGGCCGCGAAGACTGGCGACCTGGCGCGCGTCCGCGAGTTGCACACCCTGGTGATGCGCGTGAGCGAAGGTCTCTATCGCATCGGTCGGCACAGTTCGGCCATCATCAAGGGCATCAAGGGCGCGCTCGCGCTCTCCGGCATCTGCGATGATTTCATGGCCGAGCCGTTCCAGCGTTTCCGCGAACCGGAACGCGCCCGCGTCCGTCAGATTCTCGACGAACTCAATCCCATCCTGAAAAACCTATGAACTGGAAAGCCATCCTCACCACCGTAGTTGCCTTAGTTTCGCTCAGCCTGTTGCCGCTCGCTCGTGCGGCGGAAGCGCAGCCGGCCTTGCTTAAATCCGAGTTTATTTACGAGAGCGGCCCGTATCCTTCGATTCATGCCACGACCATTGTGGAAACGTCCACCGGCCTCGTCTCCGCGTGGTTCGGTGGCACGGCGGAAAAGAACCCGGACGTGTGCATCTGGGTGTCGCGACTCGCGGATGGCAAATGGACTCCCAGCGTGGAGACCGCCAGCGGCGTGCAACCCGACGGCACGCGCCACCCGACATGGAACCCCGTCCTGTTCCAACCGCGCACCGGCCCGCTCATGCTCTTCTACAAAGTCGGCCCAAACCCCGAGCAATGGTGGGGCGAACTCAAGACCTCCACCGACGGCGGCAAGACGTGGAGCGCCGCGCGCAAGTTGCCCGACGGCTTCCTCGGCCCCATCAAGAACAAGCCCGTGCAACTCGCCAACGGCGACATCCTCTGCCCGACGAGCAACGAGACGCACGAGAAGCCGAGCAAGTGGAGCGTCCACTTCGAGCGCAGCAGCGATCTCGGCAAGACGTGGCAGAAGATTGGCCCGGTGCATGACGGCGTGAAAATTCAGGCCATCCAGCCGAGCATCCTGTTTCTCGGCGGCGACAAATTGCTTGCGCTCGGACGTTCGCGTCAGGATCGCGTCTTCGAGGTTCGCTCCGACGACGGCGGCAAGACCTGGAGCGAGATGACCCTCGGCACGCTGCCGAATAACAACTCGGGCACCGACGCTGTGACGCTCAAGGACGGCCGGCATCTCATCGTTTACAACCACATCGCCGGCACGCCCGGCAAGTGGGGCGGCAAACGCACGCCGTTGAACGTCGCCGTGTCGAAGGACGCGAAGACGTGGCACGCCGCGCTCGTCCTCGAAAGCGACCCGGGCGAATACAGCTACCCCGCGATCATCCAGAC
>JACRJY010000169.1 GCA_016235585.1 Verrucomicrobiota bacterium
CCATGTTCTCCAGCAGCGGACGCCACGCGAGCTGGACGGCCAAACTGCTCGACGCGCAGGGCCGGCCCCGCGCCGGCGAAGTCACCGTCGCCCCGCGCCGCAGCGAGAACCGCGAGGGCGACCTGCGCCACGACGCCCTGCTCCTCGGCGCGCTCTCCCGGACGCTCGACGGGATGCCGGTCTTCCCGCCGCTGCGCTCGAACCGCCAGGAACTCGCGCCCACCGTCGCGCGGCTCAATGCGGCCTATTTTCCCGACGACCCTATCGCGCTTGAGGGTTTGAGCGCGCTCTACTTCAACACCTCGTTTGCCCCCGGCCTCACTCCGCCGCAGGCCAAGGCCCTGCTCGAATGGACGCGCGCCGGCGGCCACCTCATCGTCGCGGTGGATCAGCCCGGCGATGTCGCCGCCGTTCCGTGGTTGAAAAAAAATCTGCCTGCGGACTTCGGCGCGGTGATTTCATCGCCGATGGGCGGTGAATTTCAGCGGTGGATTCTCAACATGACCAATCTGCCCCCCGCTCCGGCCGTCACGCCGAAGGCCAGTGGCAAATCCAAAACCCCAACCAAAAAAATCACGCCCACCTACGGCTCCGGCATCCGGCTGACGGTGGACAGCGCTTTTGAAAATTCCGCGCTGCCACTCGTCGAAGCCACCCCGCGCGGCGGCAGCGTGGTTCTCCAGTTGCAGGACAAGCCGCTGCTCATCGAAGCCGCGCACGGGCTGGGCAAGATTTCCGTGCTCGCCTTCAACCCCGAGCGCGAGCCGTTCCGCTCGTGGGAAAACCGGCCGTGGTTCTGGGCACGGCTCTGCGGCGTGCCGCCAACGCTGATTCATGCCACGTCGCCGGCCAACTACGGCGGCCAGAGCCTCGACGCCATCTTCGGCGCGCTGATTGACAGCCGCCAGGTTCGCAAGCTGCCCGTGAGCGCACTCGTGCTGTTGCTCGCCGTGTATCTCGCCGTCATCGGCCCGGTGGATTTCATCTGGCTGCGGCGCGTCAACCGCACCGTGCTCACGTGGATTACCTTCCCGCTCTACGTGCTGCTGTTCTCGGCGCTGATTTATTTCATCGGCTTCGCGCTGCGCGCCGGCAAGACCGAATGGAACGAGCTGCACGTCGTGGATGTTTTCCCCTCCGGCGAGCGCGCGGAACTGCGCGGGCGCACCTTCGCCTCGATTTACTCGCCGTCCAGCACGAAGTATCCCGTGGCCGCCGACCCGGCCTGCGCGCATTCCGCGTGGCGCGCGGAATTCATGGGCAGCTCGCGTGGGCGCGAGTCCGGCGCGCGCATGGACATCGTGCAGCGGGGAATCAATTTTCAGGCGCAGCTCTACGTGCCCGTCTGGGTGAACCAGCTCGCCGCCTGCGACTGGTGGCGGACGGCGCCGACGCCGCTCGCGCTCGAAGTCACCCAGCGCGGCGACACGCTGGACGTGAAAATCAACCACGCCTCCGGCAACCCCCTGCAAAACGTTCGCTTCGTGGCGCGCGGACGCGTTCACGAGCTGGGGACAATTTCCGCCACCAGCCCGCGCCAGTTCACGTTGAAGACGGCGGCAGGCATTGAACTCACCAACTTCGTCAACCTGGCCGGGGCGAATTTTCAAAACGTGGTGCAATTTCGCGGCCAAGCCTTCGGCGATGCGAACCGCGCCCGCTTGGACAACGACTCCACGTCCGCCATGGCCGCGTCGTTCATCTCGCTGCTCAACCCGCGTTCAGACCGGCCCTACAGCGACCAGCTTTTCATCGCCCCAGCCGGCTTTGACCTGACGCCCGTCGTGAAGCGCGGCGACGCCGTGCTGCTGGCCTGGGACGCGGGGCATTCATTCATCAATCCATTAAACCAGTTCCCGGCCAAGCTCGGCGCGCGCAACACGCTGCTCCGGCTGGCCGCGCCGATCAAACAAGAGGCGGTAAATACCACAGAATAATTTCCAACCAAGCCACATCCCGACCATGAGCGAAACCCCTCCGCCCGAACCCAAACCCGCCGTGCAGACCTTCGGCCTCACGCGGTCGTATGGCCCCATGCTCGCGCTCGACCACTTGGATCTCACCATCCAGACGGGCGACCTCTTCGGCTTCATCGGCTCCAACGGCGCGGGCAAGACCACCACGCTCCGCATTCTCGCCACGTTCCTCGCGCCGTCGGCGGGCCGCGCGGAAATTTTCGGCCACGATGTTGCGAAGGACGGCGACGCCGTGCGGCGGATGATTGGTTATATGCCGGATTTCTTCGGCGTGTATAAGGACATGGAGGTGACGGAGTATCTGGATTTCTTCGCCGCGTGCTACAAGATTCCCGCCCGCCAGCGCGAGAATACCTGTGCCGACGTGCTGGAACTCGTCGGCCTCACGGAGAAGCGCGGCGCGCTCGTCGGCGCATTGAGCCGCGGGATGCAGCAGCGCCTCGGCCTTGCGCGCGTGCTCGTCCACGATCCGAAGCTGCTGCTGCTCGACGAGCCGGCCAGCGGCCTCGACCCGCGCGCACGCATCGAGATGATGGCGGTGCTCCATGAGCTTCAGCGGCTCGGCAAGACCATCATCATCTCCTCGCACATTTTGAGCGAGCTGCAGACGCTCTGCAACACGGTCGGCATCATCGAGAAGGGCAAGCTCATCTACAGCGGCCCGGTGCAGGGCGTGCGCGACCAGATGGCCACAGGCCTGATTTACTGGGTGACGGTCGCCAGCGATGCAGCGCGCGCCGTGGAGCTGCTCCGCGCCCGCCCGGAGATTGCCGCCGCGGAACCCGTGGACGGACAGGTGAAGGTCACCTTCGCCGACGGCCACCGCGATGCAAGCGTGCTCGCGGAAGCGCTCCTTGCCGGCGGCGTGAAACTGACCGGCCTGTGGGAAGATGAACTCGGCCTCGAAGAAGTCTTCCTCCGCGTCACGCGCGGGGAGACGCAGTAATGCTGAACGCATGAATTATCACTCAAATCAAGTGACTTGCGGCAGGCGGGCGTTGGCTTCCCCCTCACCCCGGCCCTCTCCCCAAGGGAGAGGGAGAATCGCATTCAGCGCTGGGACAGGGCGAACGCGTCCACCCATTCGAGACGTGCCGCTGCTGTTCCCTCTCCCGGCGGGAGAGGGCCAGGGTGAGGGGGAACACGGCCTGCTAACATTCAGTGATCGGTTCCAAACCAAATTTAGCCCATGACCCTGCTTCCCATCGTTGGCCGTGAACTGCGCGTCGCCGCGCGGCGCAAGCGCACCTACTGGTCGCGCACCAGCGCGGCGGCCATGGCCTTTGTCGTCATCGGCTGGATGCTGCTCACGGTTTCGCGCTGGATGCCTCCGGAGATGATTTCGCGCTCTATTTTCAGCACGCTCACCATGCTGCTGTTTGTCTATGCGCTCGCCTGCGGCGCGGGCGCGACGGCGGACTGCATCAGCTCGGAGAAGCGCGAGGGCACGCTCGGCCTGCTCTTCCTCACGGACTTGAAGGGCTACGACATCGTGCTCGGCAAGCTCGCCGCGTCGGCGCTGGGGAATTTTTACAGCCTGCTCGCCGCGCTGCCGGTGCTGGCGATCCCGCTGCTGCTCGGCGGCGTCAGCGTGGATGAACTGGTGCGCGCGTCGGCGCTGCTGGTGAACACCATGTTCTTCTCCGTGGCCGTCGGGATGTGGGCCTCCGTGCGCTCGCACGACGACCGCCGCGCCATGTCCGCCACCGTGGGAATGATCGTGCTCATCACGGCGGTGCTGCCGGCGGTGGCCGCCATCGTCGGCGGATACTTCTCCGGCAGAAGCGCCGGGAGTTCCTCGATGAATGCCATCGCCGAGGCGTTGTTGCTCCCCAGCCCCGGCTTTGCGATGGGCCTTCATCAGTCCATGCAGTTCGGCGGGGCCAAGCTCGGACTGTTCTGGGGTTCGCTCGCGACGACGCTGGCGCTTTCGCTCGCCTTCCTCTCCCACGCGGCCTGGCAGCTTCCCCGCGTGTGGCAGGATCAGGTGAAGGAGCGGTCGTTCGGCCATCTGCTGGGCAATCTCATCGCCCGCCTTGTCCACGCCGTCTGGCAGTTGCCGCGCGCGTGGCAGAAAAAGCCGGGCCAGCCAGCATCCCCGCGCTTGGGCGATTTCATGGATCGGATGACCTATGGCAACACCGACCAGCGCAAACGCCTCCGCGACCGGCTGCTCGACGAAAATCCCTACCTCTGGCTGGCCGCGCGCGAGCGGCTCAAGCCCGTGGTCATCTGGGCCTTCCTCGCCAACCTCGCGCTGTTGTGGATCGCGGGTGCGGTCTGGGCCGGCGACTGGTTTTTCAACCCCGCGACCTACGTGATGACGGCCCTCACCCTGCACTCGGCGCTGAAGTATTGGATCGCCACGGAGGCCAGCCGCCGGCTGAACGAGGATCGCCGCAGCGGCGCGCTGGAACTCGTCCTCTCCACGCCGCTCACCGTGCCGGAAATCCTCGCGGGCCAGTTGCGCGCGCTGGGCCGCCAGTTCGCGCGGCCCGTGGTCGTCGTGCTCCTCATAGACCTCATCCTGATGCTGGCCTACCGGGAAAACCAGCGTTACGACGAGGAGTGGATTGGCAGTTGGGCCGCCGGGATGGTGGTCTTCGTCGCGGACATGTGGTTCCTCGCGTGGTTTGGAATGTGGCAGGGGCTGAAGTCAAAGAGCGTCCATGCCGCCACCCGCACGGCGGCGGGCGTGATTCTTGTGCTGCCGTGGGTTTTATATTTTTGCGGCATGACCCTCGCCGCGATTGGGCGAGCCCATATAAACAGCTTTGCCGCCGCATGCGCCCTTTGGGTGGGCATCTCGCTGACCGTCGGGCTGATCGCAGCGACGATGGCCAGAAATAATCTCTCCACCCGGCTCCGCCTCCTCGCGATGGAGCGTTATCAGCCGGCGGGAAAATCCTCGTGGTGGCCCTTTGGCCGCAAGAGGGACGACGCGCCGCCGGTCATTGATTCTTGAGCGCGCGGGTTGAATTCCCCCCGCGCCCGCGCTATCACTTCCCGCCATGGCGAGCGTCGTCAGCATCCGCAACCTCACGAAAATCTACCGGCAGGGTGAAATCAACGTCACCGCGCTGAACCGCATCTCGCTCGCCATCGCGCCGGGCGAGTTTCTCGCGCTCAGGGGGCCGAGCGGCTCCGGCAAGTCCACGCTGCTCCACATCATCGCCGGCGTGGACCGGCCCACGAGCGGCGAGTGCCACGTGCAGGACATTGACGTGGCGCGGCTCAACGAGTCGCAACTCGCCGACTGGCGCAACCAAAACGTCGGCTTCGTCTTCCAGTCCTTCAACCTGATTCCTGTTTTGACCGCCTCTGAAAACGTGGAACTACCGCTGCTGCTCACGAGCCTGGGCCGCAAGGAACGTCGTCGCCTCGTCGAAATCGCGCTCGACCTCGTCGGCCTCGCCGACCGCGGCCATCATCTGCCCCGGCAGCTCTCCGGCGGACAGGAACAGCGCGTGGCCATCGCCCGCGCGCTCGTCACCGACCCCAGCCTCATTGTCGCCGACGAGCCGACGGGCAACCTCGATTCGCAGTCCGCGCAGGACGTGCTGGGAATTTTGCAGACCTTGAGCCGCACCGCCGGGAAGACCGTCATCATGGTCACGCACGATCCGAAGGCGGCGGCGTTCGGCTCGCGCGCGATTCATCTGGAGAAGGGGGAGCTGACGAACTGACGACGGCTCCGCATGATTTTGATTAAATCCAACTTCTTGAGCGAGCGGGAGCATTGTTTCCCCTCACCCCGGCCCTCTCCCCCAAGGAGAGGGAGAATTCATCGGCAGCGCTGGGATATTCCAGCGCACATCCGAATATCGCCGCCCGCACTTCGTCGCTCCCTCTCCCGGCGGGAGAGGGTTGGGGTGAGGGGGAACGCCGCGCATGAGTTTCAAAATGGCACTCGCAACTGCCACCGGCATTCCACTCCATGACCATCGCCTCGTTCATCGCCAAGAACGCGCTGCGGAACAAGCGCCGCGCCGTGCTGTGCATCATGAGCGTGGCCGTGAGCCTGTTCCTGCTCGTCACGCTGCTGGTGGCGCTGCGCGAAATCACCGTGCCGCCGGAGGACATCGGCGCCGCGCTGCGCGTCGTGGTGCGGAGCCGCATCTCGCTCGCCAACCCCCTGCCCGCCCGTCAGCGCGGCATTCTCGAACGCATTCCCGGCGTCGAGGCGGTTTCGCCGTTCTCGTGGTTCGGCGGCAAGTTCAAGAACGAGGAGGCGATGACCTTCGCGCAGTTCGCGATGGATGCGAAGCTGCTCCGCAAAATCTTCGGCGAGGCCAAGATGAGCGAGGCCGAATACGCCGCCTTCGAGGCCGAGCGCACCGCGTGCATCATCGGCAAAATCACGGCGGACAAACACAAGCTGAAGCTCGGCGACCGCATCCAGTTGGAGAGCACGATTTACCCCTGCACCGCCGTGCTCAAAATCGCGGGCATCTACTCCGGCACGATTGATGACCGCAACGTGCTCTTCCACCACGAATACCTCGATGAAATCAGCGACGCGAACGGCTGGGTCGGCACCTGGTGGCTCAAGGCCAAGTCGCCGGAGGACATGGCCCCGCTCCTCGAACGCATCAACCGCACCTTCGCCAACACCTCCGCCGAGGTGCGCGCGGAGACGGAGCGGGCGTTCCAGTTGAGCTTCATTTCGATGTGGGGCAACGTGAAAATTCTGGTGAACTCCATCTGCTCGGTCGTCGTGTTCACGCTGCTGCTCGTGACGGCCAGCACGATGAGCATGGCCGTGCGCGAGCGTTTCCGCGAACTCGCCATTCTCAAGGCGCTGGGCTACCGGCGGCGCGAGTTGTTCCTGTTCATCCTCGCAGAAAGCTTCGGCCTCGCCGCGCTCGGCGCGCTGCTCGGCGTGGGCGGCGCGTGGCTGTTCTACACGCAGCTCGACATTTCCAAGATGACCAGCGGCATCTTCATCACCTTCGAGGTCACGCCGAAAATCATCGGCACGGCGGCGCTGGTGGCGGCGGCGCTGGGCATCCTCGCCAGCCTCGCGCCCTCGCTGGCCGCCGCGCGCATGAGCGTGGTGGACGGGCTGAAAACGCTGGATTGAACGTCAGCCAAAAAGCTTGCCTTGGAAAGTTCAGGCAACAAAACTGCCGCGCAAGAGAAGGCCAGGCCAGTTTAGCTCAGTGGTAGAGCAACGGTTTTGTAAACCGTCGGTCGCCGGTTCAAATCCGGCAACTGGCTCCAGCCTTGCCAATTCCCCACGAGAAAATTTCACCTGGACACATGGCGGCTGTCGTTCGCCATGCGCTTCACGGCTTCACTTTCAACCCTTCGCCGACGGCGAACTGGCGCTGGCTCGCCTCGAACGTCAGGAATTGCCGACGGCAGCGGATAGTGCATAGGTTGCAGCGCTTCACCAAAGGCAAAACGGCGTCCCACCACCGGGACGCCGTTCGAGAGAGTTCGCCGGGGCTTACAGCCCTTTTCCCATCATGTATTTGAGCAGGTCGCCCACGCGGTTGCTGTAGCCCCACTCGTTGTCATACCAGCTCACGAGCTTGAAGAAGCGCTTGTTCAGCTCGATGCCGCTGCCCGCGTCGTAGATGCTCGACGCTGTGCAGTGGATGAAGTCGCTGCTCACCACCTCGTCGGCGGTGTAGTCGAGGATGCCCTTGAGGTAGGTCTCGCTCGCCTTTTTCATCGCGGCGGAAATCTCCGCATAGCTGGTGTCCTTCGTCGTCTTGAACGTGAGGTCCACCACGGAGACGGTCGGCACGGGCACGCGGAAGGCCATGCCGGTGAGCCTGCCCTTCACCTCGGGGCAGACGAGCGCCACGGCGCGCGCCGCGCCGGTGGTGCTGGGGATGACGTTCTGCGCCGCCGTGCGGCCGCCCTTCCAGTCCTTCTTGCTGGGGCCGTCCACGGTTTTCTGCGTGGCGGTGTAGGCGTGGACGGTGGTCATCAAACCTTCGTCAATGCCGAAGCCTTCCTTCAGCAAAACGTGAACGAGGGGCGCGAGGCAGTTGGTGGTGCAGCTCGCGTTGGAGATGATGTGGTGCTTGGCCGCATCATACTTCTCGTGAGTCACGCCCATGACGATGGTGATGTCCTCGCCCTTGCCCGGCGCGGAGATGATGCCTTTCTTCGCGCCGGCGGCCAAATGGCCTTTGCATTTCTCGGCTTCGGTGAAGAGGCCGGTGGACTCGATGACGACGTCCACGCCGAGCGCTTTCCACGGGAGTTCGGCGGGCGACTTGGCGGAGACGACTTTGATTTCCGCGCCGTTGACGATGAGCACGTCGTCCTCCAGCTTGTCGGCGGCGGATTTCTTGGAGCCGACGGTGCCGTTGAAGCGGCCCTGGATGGAGTCGTATTTGAGGAGGTAGGCGAGGTTGTCGGCGGGCACGATGTCGCCGACGGCGACGACCTGCACGTCCTTGCCCACCAGCCCTTGCTCCACCATCGCGCGGAAGACGAGACGTCCAATCCGCCCGAAGCCATTGATTGCAACTTTTACTGCCATAGTTTTTCGGGGTTCAATTTCAGGTTCAATATTCCAATGCTAAACTGGCTGCGGATGGTAACGGCGACGCCCCGACCGTCAACGCATTTCCTCGGTGAAAAAGAAAAGCCGGTGTAACATGGGCGCTGCCCGCGCGTGTAGCGCAGCCGTCCTCGGCTGCGGGTTCACGGGGCGTCCGCGCCCCGTAGATCAGGACTGGCCACGAGACGCGGCCAGAACCCGCAGGCGAGGACGCCTGCGCTACGAGGGCAAGGGGCGGATGCGCCCAAGAAAAAAGCCGGCACGACTTTCGCCATGCCGGCTCCCTGACTCAAAATGTCGGCGGGAAGAATTACTTCAGTTCCGCGTTGTAGAACTCCAGCCAGTCGTCGAGGTTGTTCAAGTCCACCGCTCCGGGGTTGACCGAGCTTTCGTCGGTGATGCCGTTGGCCGAGAGGATGCCCTTGCGCGTGGCGTCGTCGTGGATGTAGCCGCGGATGGCGGCGTTGTGCTTGTAGAGGGTGGCCTTGTCGAGCTTCGCGCCGGGCTGCTTTTTGATCCACGCCTCGAACTGCGGGTAAGTCGGCTTGCTGTCCTTGATGAAGCTGCGCACGGCGGCTTCGTTGAGGCCGAGGGCATTGAGGGTCATCGTGTCGTAGCCCTTGCCGATGCCGGGATAACCGGCGGCCAGCTTGCCACGGGCTTCAAGGGACGCTTTTTGCCAGAGACGCGGCAGGTGGATGGCGCCCAGCGGGCCGGCCACGGCGGAACTGATCAGGGGAACAATGTTGCTCATAGTTGATGTGATTTGTTGAATGTTGTGGCGCGCAGCTTAACGAAAGGCCGCGCGAAGGGTCAACGTGAATTTCACTGAAATCATCTTGTCCGCGCGCGACCGCCGGCTCAACCGTTCGCCTTGCCCTGGTTGGCGCGGTATTTCAACACCCGCACGTCCTCCAGCGTCACCAGCCCTTCCACGACCATTTCGTCGAGGTGCGGCAGCAGGAGGTTGATCTTTTCCTCGCTGTCCACGATCTCGATGACGATGGGCAGATCCATCGAGAGCCGCAGGATTTTGCTCGTGTGCAGGTGGCTGTTCGCGCCGAAGCCCATCGGCCCGCGCAGCACCGTCGCACCGGCGAGGCCGAGTTCGCGCGCCTTGAGGACAATCGCCTCGTAAAGCGGCTGGTGATGCCAGCGGTCGCTTTCGCCGATGAAGATGCGGAGGAGCCTGCCGTTTTCGGGGATTTTCATGTGCGTCAGCGGTTGAGGGTTTGCGCCAGCAGATGCCCCAGCCACACGGCGACGAGGCACAGCGTCACGGACAAAAGCACGTTCAGCCCTGCGTAAAGCCACTGGCCGTCGCGCGCGAGGTTAACCGTTTGCAGGCTGAAGGCGGAAAACGTCGTATAGCCGCCGCAAATGCCGGCCATGAGAAAGTTCCGCATCTCCGGGCTGACCAAGAGCCGCCCCTCCGTGCCGGTGAACGTGAAGATGAAACCGATCACCAGCGAGCCGGTGACATTCACCAGCAGCGTGCCGGACGGGAAACTCTCGCCGAACCGCTGCGCCGCCAGCCCGGAAAGCCAGAAGCGCAGCACGCCGCCCAGCGCGCTGCCCAGCGCAATGCAGAGATAATTTCCCATACGCGAACGGCGCGAAGTGTGCGCCGCCGCCGGGGCGCGGCAAGATATTTGTTCCGGTGCGCTGCCGGTCTTGGCCGCTTTGAACTTGGAGCACCGCTTTGTTTCCCGTAGTTTCTCCCGACTCGCACCATGCCGAGCGTCTTTATCAAAACCTACGGTTGCCAGATGAATGAGCGCGACAGCGAAGCCGTCGCCGCGCAGCTCGTCGCCAAGGGCTATGCCCTCGCGCCGTCCGAGTCCGTGGCGGATGTCATCCTCCTCAACACGTGCAGCGTGCGCGACAACGCCGAGCAGTCCGCGATCAACAAGATGGAAAACCTCGCCGGCCAGACGCGCCGCCGCCGGCCCGAAGTCGTGCTCGGCTTCCTGGGCTGCATGGCGCAAAGCCGCGGCAGGGAATTGATTGACCGCCTGCCCGACGTGGACTTGGTTCTCGGCACGCAGAAGTTTCACCGCGCAGCGGAATATCTCGACGAGCTTCTTGCCGGCACGCGCGACAAAATCGTGGACGTGGCGGAGGAAGCCGGCAGCGAGGCGACAATCAAGGAGCATCTGCTCCACGGCCGCAACGCGAACGGCGCGAATGGCGCGAATGGCGGCGGTCACAGACCGCCGCTACAAGTCACCGCCTTTGTCAGCATCATGCAGGGCTGCAACCAATACTGCACCTTCTGCATCGTGCCCTACACCCGCGGCGCGGAGCGCAGCCGGACGATTCCCGACATCGTGGCCGAGTGCCGCGAACTTGTCGCGCGCGGCGTGAGGGAAATCACCCTGCTCGGCCAGATCGTGACGAGCTATGGGCGGCGGAATTTTTCCTCCCTCGCCCCCAACGGGGGAGAGGGCCGGGGTGAGGGGGCGGACGCGCAGCAGCGCGTCCCTACCGGCAAAAGCGCCTTCGTCCAGCTCCTCGAAGCCGTTCACGACATCGAGGGTCTGGAGCGCATCCGCTTCACTTCACCGCATCCGAAAGGCTACGGCGACGACCTCGTCGAGGCCTACACGCGCCTTCCCAAGCTCGTCGAGAGCGCGCACCTGCCCGTGCAGAGCGGCAGCGACCGCATCCTCAAACTCATGCACCGCGGCTACACCCGCGAACGCTTCACCGGCATCATCGGAAAACTCCGCCGCGCCCAGCCCGGTATCGGCCTCACCACCGACATCATCGTCGGCTTTCCCGGCGAGACGGAGGCGGACTTCGAGGACACGCTGTCGCTCGCGCGCGAAGTCGAGTTCGACAACTCCTACGTCTTCAAATACTCGCCGCGCCGCGACACGCCGGCGGCAGCGATGCCCGGCCAGTTGCCGGAGGAAATCATCGAGGAACGCCACGCGCGGCTGCTGGAATTGATCAACGCCATCGCCCTCCGCAAATACGCCGCCTACGCCGGTCGCCGCGTGCAAATCCTCGTCGAAGGCCCCAGCCGGAAAAATCCCGCGCGCCTCGAGGGCCGCACGCGCTCGAACAAAATCGTCGTCTTCGACGGCGGCGCGCGGCACATCGGCCAGGTCATGGACGTGCGCATCGAGCGCGCCAGCAACTTCACCCTCTACGGCGACCCGGCGATTTTGAATGATGAAGGATGAGGGATGAAGTATGAAAAACCTGTTTGTCAGCCGTGCCCAACGTGGATTCATAATTCATAATTCATAATTCATACTTTTCCATGAAGCTCTCCACCCTCTCCATTCTCATCGGCCTCGTCATCTCCGCGCCGCAAATCTACGGGCTGATGAAGCCCGCCGCGTTTGTCGCCTCGATCCGCAAGTTCCCGCGCTCGTTGCCGTGGGGCTACGCGCTCGTGACGCTCGGCACCGCGTGGTTTCTGTGGCACCTCAAGCAGGAATCCATCGCCGACTTCGCGGTCTACAAACCGTATCTCATGGCCGGCTTCGTGGCCGTGGGCGTGGCGACGTGCATTTTCCTGCAAGACTTCCTCGCCGTGCGCGGGCTGGCGATTGTGCTCCTGCTGCTCGCCAAGCAGGTCGTGGACACCGCGCGCTGGGCCGACTCCACGTGGCGGCTGGTGCTCGTGACGCTCGCGTATGTCTGGGTGGTGGGCGGCATCTGGTTCACCATTTCGCCGTGGCGCTGCCGCGATTTGCTGCACTGGTTCACCGCGACCGAGCAGCGCGTGAAGGTCGGCTGCGCGGTGCGCCTGACGCTCGCGCTGCTCCTCGTGGCGCTGGGGTTGCTGGTGTTTTAGCGACGTTGATTAACACGCGATACGCCCCTTCATGCAAACCGCCGCCTTCCCCTCACCCCAGCCCTCTCCCTCGGGGAGAGGGAGCCGGATGTGAAAACGCGGCGATGTTTGGACGCGCGCCCGAATTTCCCCGCGCCGCGTTTGCTGTTCCCTCTCCCGGCGGGAGAGGGCCAGGGTGAGGGGGAAACAGGTCACACCGGCTTCCCGGAACCACATTTCTCGAAAACCGTCCACCAATGACCGCCCAGGGAAAAATCCTCGTCATCCGCGGCGGCGCGATTGGCGACTTCATCCTCACCCTGCCCGTGCTCGCGGCACTGCGGCGGCAGTTTCCCGAAACCCAGCTCGAAATCCTCGCCTACCCGAACGTCGCCGCGCTCGCCGTTGCCGGCGGCCTCGCCCACGCCGCGCGGCCCATCGAATCCCGCCCGATGGCCAGCTTCTTCGCGCGCGGCGGCGAACTGCACCCCGACATGGCGGACTACTTCTCGCGCTTCGCCATCATCCTTTCCTACCTCTACGACCCGGACGGGATTTTTCAGGACAATGTCGCGCGCGCCTCGCACGGGCAGTTCATCCAAGGCCCGCACCGGCCAGACGAAAAGCAAAACCTCCACGCCACCGCCGTGCTGCTCCAGCCGCTGGAACGCCTCGCCATCTTCGACGCCGACGCGCGCCCGCAACTGCGCGTGGAAATGTCCGGTGAAAACCCGCTTGCCGCCGGACGCTGGCTCGCGCTGCACCCCGGCAGCGGCAGCGAAAGCAAGAACTGGCCGGAGCGCCACTGGGCCGAACTGCTCGCCACCCTCGCCGCCGGAACCGATGTGAACTTTCTCCTCATCGGCGGCGAGGCCGAGGGCGAACGCCTCGCGCGACTCGCCGCGCCGCTGCCGCCCGCACGCCGCGCGCTGGCCGCGCGCCTGCCCCTGCCGGAACTCGCGCACCGCCTCCAGTGCTGTGCGGGCTTCGTGGGACACGACTCCGGCATCTCGCACCTCGCGGCGGCGGTGGGTTTGCCCGGCATCGTCCTGTGGGGCGACACCGCCGAGGCGGTGTGGCGTCCACCGAGCGGGCGCGTGGCGCTGGTGCGCGACCCGCGCGGCCTTGCGGCGCTGCCGGTGCCACAGGTCGCCCGGCAGGTGGAGGCGATGCTGAATCTGGATTGAATGCCTACACGTCCAGCGGGCTACGCACGTTAAAGGCTTGATTCTGCGTGCTGGCGGCCACATCGTCCTTGGCCAGCGCCGTGAGAAACCGTTCCAGTTTTTTCTCGCTCGTCAAATGAACCGGAAGTTTGCCAATGAAGTCGCAATAACGCCGGAGCCAGGCGCAGTAGCACTGCTCCGTGCTCAACACAAAGTGCACAAAGTGCTTGCGGCGGATGACCTCCGTCAATTTTTGAACGGCCTGTTCGGTATTCATTTCGCCAGTTTAATATACAAACTGGTGTTCGTATATTACTAGTCAGGCGGCAGCGCACACGTCATGGATTCCGAAGACGCCAAATTCAAGAGCTACCTGTTGCGGGAGTTCTTCTGGGAGTTGGCGCAGCACGAGCCGCTGCCTTCCAGTTTTGTCGGCGTTCAGCAGGAGTCCGTCGAGGTTTTGATTTTTTGCGGTTACGATGATTTGCGTGTTCGAGTTACAGATGTTGTTTATGACATCCACCTTTCGTGGCGGAAAGATGTGCCACCAAACATTCAGCGAGTTGACCCTGTTGCCTCCTAACCATGCGCTGCAGCGAACCAGGCATGGCGTCGCGGTTTACAATTCATGCGTCCCGGGTGCCGGGTCGTTGAGCTTGGGTCGTTGACCACGGCAGGGCATTTTGTCGCTTGACCGCCGGAAGCGTTTGGCACGAAGTGGAGCCGTCCACACCATCACGTTGCATTTATGAGCACCGCCGCCGCCAAAGAATCCACCGCCCCGCAAACCTTCACCGGTCTGATCCTGCGCGACAAGGAGCCGGAGAACCTGGAGTTCGCCTTCGCCACGCTGCGCAGCTTCATCACGCCGAACGAGCAGTTCTTCGTGCGGAGCCATTTCCCGGTGCCGAAGCTCGACGCGCCCTCGTGGCGGCTGGGCGTGGAGGGGCTGGTGGACCGCCCGGTCGAGCTGACTTATGACGAATTGTTGAAAATGAAGACGCGCACCCTGGCCGCGACCATCGAGTGCGCGGGCAACAACCGCATCTTCCTCTCGCCGAAACTGGAGGGCCTGCAGTGGGAGCTGGGCGCGGTCGGCACGGCGGAGTGGACGGGCGTGCCGCTGGCGGCGGTGCTGGAGCGCGCGGGCGTGCAGCCGGGCGCGGTCGAGGTGATCTTCGAGGGCGCGGACAGCGGCAGGCTCGCCAAGCCACCCTCGCCGGGCAACATCCATTACGCGCACAGCATCCCGCTCACGAAGGCGTTCACGTCGGACGTGCTGCTCGTCCACACGATGAACGGCGAGCCGCTCACGCCGGCGCACGGCTTCCCGCTGCGCGCGGTCGTGCCCGGCTGGTATGGCATGGCGTCGGTCAAATGGCTCAAGCGTCTCGTGCTCGTGGACCGGCCGTTTCGCGGCTACTTCAAGTCCGCCGACTACACTTACTGGGAACAGCGGCAGGGCCTGCCCACGCAACTGCTCCCGGTGACGGAGAACGAGGTGAAGGCGCAGATTGCGCGCCCGGCCCCGCGCGAAATCGTCGCGGCCGATTCCATCTACCGGATGCACGGCGCGGCGTGGGCGGGTGAGGCGCACGTCACCGAAGTGCTCGTCAGCACGGACGGCGGCGCGACGTGGGAGAAGGCGAACCTGCTCGGCGACGCCGTGCCGCATGCGTGGCGGCTGTGGGAGTTCCACTGGCGCACGCCCGCGACGCCGGGCCGCGGCACGCTCCTGGCGCGGGCGATGGATTCGCGCGGGCGCGTGCAGCCGATGCAGCGCGACCCGCACCGCGGCTCGTATGTCATCAGCCACGTGGTGCCCATCGAGGTGGAGGTTTCCGGCAGGCTCGGCGGCGGCGGCGCGGAGCCGTTTGCCATCTGAACCGGCGGTTTTTTGGAGAGGATTTTTTACTTGTGCCGGAATGGAGGCGGCGGGTAAATACCGTCCGTCCGTGCAGCGAAGCGTGTGTGTCCGGTAATTGTCAGCGGATGCTTTCGAGCAGTGACGATTTGAAACCCGCGGTTGGGAACGAGCAGCAGAGCGGAGCGCAGCGGAGAAAAGAAAGCACAACACATGGCCAACAAACTGTTCGTGGGCAACCTCACCTTCACCACCACGGAGAACGACCTGCAGGATCACTTCGCCCAGGCCGGCACCGTCCTCACCGTCAACGTCATGCAGGATCGCATGACGGGCCGCTCGCGCGGCTTCGCCTTCGTCGAGATGGCCAGCCAGGAGGAGGCCAACAAGGCGATTGAAATGTTCCACCAAAAAGATTTCCAGGGCCGGCCCCTCACGGTCAACGAGGCCCGCCCGCGCGAGGAGCGCCCGCCCGGCGGCGGTTATCGCGGCGGCGGCGACCGGCGCGGTGGTGACGGCGGCGGATATCGCGACCGCCGTTAATCAACTTTTCTTCAACGCAAAAGCCGCCGTGAACCCCGGCGGCTTTTTTTGTTTTCCACGGGTCACAGAAACTTGCCGGGGTTGAGCAGGCCCGCCGGGTCGAGCGCGCGCTTGACCGCGCGGTGCAGTTGCCGCACTTCCGGCGAAGCGGCCAAGGGCCACCAGCGTTTCTTCGCCAGACCGATGCCGTGCTCGCCGGTGATCGCGCCGCCGAGGGCGAGGATTTTTTTGAACAATTCATCCAGCGCGGCCTCGCTGCGCCGCGCCGCGCCGGGCTGCGTTTCGTCCACCATGACGTTCACGTGGATGTTGCCATCGCCCGCGTGGCCGAAGCAGGCGACCGGCAGGCCGTGCTGCTTTTGCAACTGCGCGGCGAAGCGGAACAGTTCCTCCAGGCAGCCGCGCGGCACGACAATGTCCTCGTTCAGCTTGGTCAGGCCGGTGTCGCGCAGCGAATAGGAAAACTCGCGCCGCAGCCCCCAGAGCTTCTCCACCGCCGCCGCGCCGAACGCGCGGTTGATGAACACGGGCCGCAACGGACGCACGATCCGCTCGACGGAGCGAACTTCACCGCGCACGGAATTTTCCTGGCCGTCGAGTTCGACGAAGATGATCGAGCGGCAGCCTTCAAGTTGCTTGCTGCCCGTGCGTTTGCGCGCAGCGGCAAGGGTGAACTCGTCGGCAATCTCCAGCGCGCTCGGCAGGAAGCCGGCGGCAAAAATCTCGCGTATGGAACGGGTCGCCGCGCCGGTGGTGGCGAAGCCAATGCCCAGGCACGCGCGGAACGGCGGCAGCGGCAGCAGCTTCAGTGTCGCCTCCGTGACAACGCCGAGCATCCCTTCCGAGCCGACGAAGAGGCGGTGCAGATCAAAGCCGGTTTTGTTTTTATGGGCGCGCCCGCCGAGCCGGACGAGCGTGCCGTCGGCCAGCGCGACTTCGAGGCCGAGGACGTAGTCGCGCGTGACGCCGTATTTGAGGCAGCGCGGCCCACCGGCGTTGGTGGCGATGTTGCCGCCGAGGCTGCAATCGGCGCGGCTCGCCGGATCGGGTGGGTAGTAAAGATTTTTTCTCTCCACGGCCTCCTGCAACTTCGCCGTGAGCACGCCCGGCTCGACGACGGCGACAAAGTCGCGCGCGTTGATTTCACGGATGCGGTTCATCCGGGCGAGCGAGAGCGCGATACCGCCGCGCACGGGCACGCAGCCGCCGACGTAGCCGTAGCCCGCGCCGCGCGGCGTCACGGGAATGCGGTGCCGGCGGGCGAAGGCAAGGATTTGGGAAACCGCATTCGCGCTGCGCGGCAGCGCAACGGCGTCGGGCAGATGCGCGGCGAACCATTTGTCGCCAGAGTGGGCCTGGCGCGCGGTGGCGGAGAGAACCAGTTCTCCGGCGGACAGGGTGGTTTGAAGCTTGCGGAAGACTTTCGGGGAACTCATGGATTCTCCCCGCCCGCAGACTCAAGAAATTCGCGCGCTTCCACGGCCTGATCCTCCGGCACCTGGACAAGGATGCCGCCGCAAGCCCGCGTGTAGGCTTCGAAGATCAAGCTGGTCAACTCGTGGATCACGAACACGTCAAACTCCGCCGCCTCCAGCCGCGAGCGAACCAACTGCGCCTCGATCTGGTTGAAGCTGCGGAAAACCGTGACGGGTTCCATGGCCGGTCAGTCCGCCGCCGGGGCGGGCAGGATGTTTTTGAGATCGCCGAACACAATCGTGCCCGTGCCGGTCTGGAGCAGGCTCAACACGACCACGTCCACCTGCTGGCCGATGAGCCTCTGGCCGTTGTTGATGATGACCATCGTGCCGTCGCTCAAGTAGCCCACGCCCTGGTTTTTGTCGCGCCCCTCGCGGACGATTTTGATCTCCAGCGACTCGCCGGGGAGGATGACGGGCTTGAGCGCGGCGGCCAGCTCGTTGACGTTCACATGACGGACGTGCTGCAGTTCGGCGATCTTGCCGAGATTGTAGTCGTTGGTGAAGAGCTTCGCGCCGAGGGCCTGGGCCAGGCTCACGAGCTTGGCATCCACGCCGGCCTCGCCGGGAAAATCGGCCTCGTGGATTTTGACCTCGTTGCGGGTGTTGCGCTGGAGGCGGCTCAACATCTCCAGCCCGCGCCGGCCGCGCGCACGGCGGATGGGATCATTGGAGTCGGCGATCAACTGCAGTTCCTTCAACACGAAGCGGGGCACGATGACCACGCCCTCGATGAAGTTCGCCTCGATCAGATCCGCCACGCGCCCGTCAATGATGACACTGGTGTCGAGCAGCAGCAGATCATCGGACTTGTTGCGCGGGGCCAGGCGGACGTAGGGGATGATGAGCGAGAAATCCTCCCGGTTGCTCCGCATCGCCAGCACCATGCCGATGTAGCCGAAGCCGAGAAAAAGCGAAAGGCGGATGAGCCATTGCGAGTTTTCCGGGGCGAAGACAAACAGCTGCGAACGGTCGATCAGCCACGCAATAATGCTGCCGAACATCAGTCCGAAAGTCGCCGCAGAAAAGCCGCGCAGGGAAAAACCCTTGAGCATATGGTCGAACCCGATAAGCAGCCCGCCAAAGCCGAAGCCCCAGAGCACGCCTAACACCGGGCCGCTGATGAGCTGCGGCTGCACCGCGCTCACGGCATAGCCGCCGAGCGTGCTGAGCACGAGGAACAGGATGCGGATGACCCAGAGTGACATGGTTTTATTGGCCGGGATTGCGCCCGGCCTGCGCCGGAGCCGGCGGCTTGGGCTTCCAGAGGAAGCGCCACAGTCCGTTGGTGTTCAAACGGTCGGCGGAGAGGTTCAAATTGCTGCTCAACTGGCTCAAATTGGAGGCCAAGGTGGTGTAGTTGCCCACCAAATGCAAAACATCTGTTTTCATCTTCTCATCCTTCAGCAGCCCGCCGGCCAGGCCCTTGCCCGCCTGCAGATCGCCCAGCAGGTTGGTGAGGATGGCGGTGGAATGCTCGAGGTTTTTGACGGCGGTGGAAATCTCGCCCCGGCTGCTGGCAATCACGTCGCGCAACTCGTCGGCCACCGTGTTGAGCCGCCCGGAAAAGCCGGAGAGGTTGGTCATGGTCTCGTTCACGACGGGGGTGTTCTTCACGATCAGCAAGTCCAGCCGCTCCACCGCGCCGATGGCCTTGTCGGAAAACTCCCCGGCGCGCCCCATCACGGTCTTGGCCTGGTCGGAGGCGCTGCGGAAATTCTCAATCGTGGCCGTCAGGTTGGTGAGGGTTTGATCGCCCAGCACGGTGCGGCTCACGCGGCGGACGGTCTCGTGGATGTCCTCGACCGTCCGGTCCACCCGTTCCATCAGCCCGACGGCGGAGCGCGCGGCCTCCTGGATGTTGAACGGCTCGCGGCAGGTGACGACCGCACCGTCGAGCAGCGGCGGCAGGGCGTTCTTGGTCGGCTCGATGGCGACATATTGATCGCCAAGGAAGCCCGCCGACTCGATGTTGAACTTCGCGTCGGCGTGGATTTTGTAGCGCCGCTCGATGCGGAGATGCAGCATCACGGTGCGCCCGTCGTCATCCAGCACAATCGTCTGCACGCTGCCGACGGGCACGCCGGCCATCAGCACGAAGGCCTTGGGCTTGATGCCGCCGACGCTGGTGGTGCGGAGCTGGACTTCGTAGGTCGGCTTGAAAAAGCTGACGCCCTTGGAGAAGTTGAGCAGCAGTGCCGCCAGCACTCCAAGGCAGATCAGCACGAACAGGCCAACCTTCCATTCAAGACGCGACTGGTTCATAAATCAAAACGTGTGTTCCTTCGGATCGGAAATGCCCTTCACAAACCGCTCCACCACCGGATCCTTGGACGAGAACGCCTCGTCCGGTGTTCCGGTGAAATAAATTTTCCCCTCGTAGAGCATCAGGATGCGCTGGCCCACGCGCCGGGCGCTCCTCATGTCGTGCGTGACGACGATGGAGGTCACTTTCAGCCGGTCGCGCACGCGCTGGATGAGCTGGTCAATGCTGTCGGACACCACGGGATCCAGCCCGGTGGTCGGCTCGTCATACAGCACGATCTCCGGCTGGTAGATGATCGCGCGCGCCAGGCCCACGCGCTTCCTCATGCCGCCGGAAAGCTCGGAGGGCTTCTTGTTCTGCGTGCCCTGCAGCTCGACCATGTCCAGCGCCTGCTCCACGCGCGCGGCGATTTCGCCCGGCGTATGCTTACCCTCGCGCCGCAGCATGAAGGAGACGTTCTCCGCGACCGTCAGCGAGTCAAAGAGCGCCGCGCCCTGGAAGAGCATCCCGAACTTGCGGCGCACCTCGAGCAGCTGCCGCTCGTTCATCGGGGTGATGTCCTGCCCGTCCACCAGCACCGCGCCGGAATCGGGCCGGAGCAGGCCGATGAGGTGTTTGATCAAAATGCTCTTGCCGCCGCCGCTCCGGCCGATGATGACCACCGACTCGCCGCTCTCGATGTGCAGGTTCACCCCGTTCAAGACCTGGTGCGTGCCAAACCGCTTCTTCAAATCGCGCACCTCGATCATAGGCCCCCCAGCAGCGGCGTCAGGAACATGGTCAGGAAGAAATTGCTGATCAAAATCGTGATGGACGCATAGACCACCGCCTCGGTCGTTGCGCGCCCCACGCCCTCGGCCCCTTCGCCGCAGACGATGCCCTTGTGACAGCCGACGAGCGCGATCACCCCGCCGAACACCACCGACTTGAGCACGCCCATCACGACATCGCTCACGTCCGTGTAGCGCAGCATATGCTGCCAGCTGTAGGTCGGGTCAATGCCCAGCAGATGCACCCCCACCACGTATCCCGCCGTGATGCCCAGCGCGATGGACTCCGCCGTCAGCAGCGGCATCGCGATGAGCGTCGCCAGCAGGCGCGGCACCACGAGGTAGTCCACCGGGTGCGCCGCGAGCGTCCGCAGCGCGTCAATCTGCTCCGTCACGCGCATCGTGCCCAGTTCCGCCGCCATCGCCGCGCCCACGCGCCCGGCCACCATCAGGCCCGTCAGCACCGGGCCCAGCTCGCCGCACATCGAGACGCTCACCACCGCGAGCGTGGCCGAGTCCATCTTGACCTTGTGAAACTGGAAATACGTCTGCGCGCACAGCACCATCCCCGTGAACGCGCCGGTGATCAGCACGACCGACTGCGACTTCACGCCGATGAAGTATATCTGCCGCAGCAGCTCCCGCCCGTTGGGCTTGTGAATGCAAAGCGACCGCACCGCCTCGGCGAAGAGCAGCGCGAGCTTGCCCAGGCCTTCAATCCATTCACTGATCCAGCGGGTGACGTATCCAGTCATTGGCGGAAATCTTTAACAAAGCCCGCCCCGGATGGCGAGCAAGGAATGCGTTTGCCGAAAGCAAAACGGGCGGGCAGCTCGCGCCACCAGCCCGTTGCTGAAGACTCTCCGCGCTTAATAAACGCGGGTGGACTCCTCCGCCGTGGTCGGGGCCGGAATGTCCGTGGACGTGCGGATGAACTTCAC
>JACRJY010000170.1 GCA_016235585.1 Verrucomicrobiota bacterium
CCGACTGGCAGTCTGGTGCAAGGCACGGATGGGAACTTCTACGGGTTGACATCCCAAGGTGGAGCGAATGGCTTCGGCACTGAATTATAGATGACGCCCGCCGGGGGGCTAACGACGCTGACGCAATTCAAAGACAACACGGCTCCCAAGGGAGCTTCTCCGTATGGCAGCCTAGCGCAGGGCACGGATGGGAACTTTTACGGGATGACATCAAGCGGTGGCGCGAACGGTCTTGGCACCGCCTTCCAAATAACGCCTGCCGGAGTGCTGACCACGCTGGTGGAGTTCAACGGCAACACGGCCCCCAAGGGGCGTTATCCGCAGGGCAGCCTGGTGCAGGGCACGGATGGGAACTTCTACGGGTTGACCTCCGAAGGCGGCGCGAACACGAACAACCAAGGCACGGCCTTCCAGATGACGCCCGCCGGGGTGCTGACGACGCTGGTGGTGTTCAGCGACAGCACGGCCCACAAGGGGGCTCATCCGTATGGCAGCCTAGTGCAGGGCACGGATGGGAACTTCTACGGGTTGACCCCCGGCGGCGGCGCGAGTGGCTACGGCACTGCCTTCCAGATGACGCCCGCCGGAGTGCTGACCACACTGGTGGAGTTCAACTTCAGCACGGCCCTCAAAGGGGCTGCTCCGTATGGCAGCCTGGTGCAGGGCACGGATGGGAACTTCTACGGGTTGACCCGGTATGGTGGCGCGAACGGCGTGGGCACGGCCTTCAAGCTGGTGCCGCCGCTCAATACCGCGCCCACCAACATCGCCTTGAACGCGAGCAGCGTGCCGGAAAACCAGCCCGTCGGCGCCACCATCGGCTACTTCACCACGCAAGACCCGAACAGTAGCGACACTCACAACTTCACACTCGTCACCGGCACGGGCAGCGATGACAACGCGAGCTTCACCATCACCGATGGCACGAATCTCGTCACCGCCGCCGTGTTCGATTACGAGGCCAAGAGCAGTTACAGCATCCGCGTGCGCGCGACGGATTCCGGCGGATTGTTCTTCGAGAAGCAGTTCACCATCGCGGTGACGGATGTGGCCGACACCCCGCCGTCCATCACCGCGCAACCGCAGGGCGTGACGAATGGAATCGGCGGCGCGGCGGACTTCACCGTGACCGCCAGCGGCAGCCCGCCGCTGGCCTATCAGTGGCTCCTCGGCAGCAACGCGCTGGCGGGCGCGACCAATGCCACGCTCGCGTTGACCAGCGTGGCGCGCACCAACAGCGGCCATTACGCCGTGGCCGTCACCAACGCGTTCGGCAGCGTGACGAGCAGCAACGCGCTGCTGTCCGTGGGCGGCGCGGCGCAGCGTATCCTGCCGCTCACCGCGCTCGGCGACGGCCGCTACCGGATTTCCTTCTCCGACTTCGGCGGCGGCCCGCTGTTTGACTGGGATTTGAGCAATCTGGACGTGGAGGGCGCGACGGACTTGAACGCCGCGAACTGGGCGGTGTTGACGAACGCCATCGTCATCACGAACGGCGTGGGGCAGGTGGAGTTCGTGGTCACGAACAGCCCGCCGCAGCAGTTTTACCGGGTGCGGATGCGGTAGGGTTTTCTTCGCGCTTCCACCCCATTCGCTACTGAAATTAACCACGGAGACACCAAGACACGGAGTATCGAAGGAGGCGATGCCTGAAGCCAGACGCACAACGCGCCCACGGGCAGCGTTTCCAGCGCGTTTTCAAAAACCTGTGGCCGCCATTTGAATGCTGCCCCCGAGGTTCCGCGAGGTCTTGGACTGCGGCAGTCCTCTGCCGCTTTCGGGAGCCGGGCAGCGGGCAAAGGCGGCAGAGGACTGCCGCAGTCCAAGACGCTGGCGCGCCGCTCGAACTTCTCCATCCGAAATGACGGCTACAAGTCGGGTTCAAGCCCATCATCATCACGAATGGCGTGGGACAGGTGGAGTTCGTGGTCACGAACGGCCCGCCGCAGCAGTTTTACCGGGCGCGGATGCGGTGGTTGGTAGGGACGAGTTGCCGCTCTTCCCCATATCTCGGACGCGCGGCAGCGCGCCCTGCCGGGCGCATCCCTGACTCGCAGGAGACGCACAAGGAGACTCACGCTGTGAACGCGGAAGCCGGAACGCGGAACGCGAAAACAATCAGAGCCTCCTCACGTCGTCTCCCACGGGGTTCAGCAGGATTTTTAACTCGCTTGCATCCGCCCGCTGCCGGATATTCTCCGCACCATGAGCGAGCTTCAGTCCATCGAGTCGGTGCTGACTCAAACTGCCCGCCGGCAACGCTGGCAGCGCGCGTGGCTCGCCTTGTGGAAAGGAATGCTCGTCGCGGGCGGTGTCTGGCTGCTCGCGCTCGCGCTTTACAAGCTGCTTCCCCTGCCCTTGCCCGCGCTGGCCGCCGCCGGGGTCGCGGGGCTGGTCATTCTCCCGGTGGCCTTCTGGCTCGGCTGGCGCAAGGAATTTTCTCCGCAACAAACCGCACGCTGGCTCGACGGACAACGGCATCTGAAAGAGCGGTTGAGCACCGCGCTGGAATTTTCCAAGGACGCTTCTCATGCCGAGTGGGAGAAGCTCATCGTCCGCGACGCCGCGGCTCACGCGGCTGCGCTGAATCTCCGCGAGCTGCTGCCCATCCGCCTGCCGCGCACGAGCCGCTGGGCCTTGCTGCTGCTGGCGGTCTGTGCCGGGCTGGGCTTTGTGCCGGAGCATCGCAGCGCGGCGTTCCGCCAGCGCGAGCGCGACCGGGAGATTGTCCGCCGCACGGGCGAGCAACTCACGGACTTCGCCCGCCGCACGCTGGAGCATCCGCCCGCGCTGGAGACGGCGCACAAGGCGCTCGATGCCGTGAACGAACTCGGCGAGCAGTTCACCAAGCAGACGCTCACCCGCGCCGACGCGGTGAAGGAGCTTTCCAACGCCATCGAAAAACTTCAGCAACAGGCGAAGCAACTGGACAAAGACCCGATGTTCAAACGCCTGCCGCAGGCCGCGCGCGCGCCCGGCGCCGAGAACGCCGGCGACGGCAGCGCGATGCAGAAACAAATCCAGGCCATGCAGGACGCGCTCGGCAAGGCGGCGTCCAATCCCGATGCCGTCGCCAAGCTGAAGGACGACTTGGCGAAGCAGTTCGACAAGGCCAAGTCCGCGCTCGAAGACTCCAAGCTGTCCGAGGAAGAGAAGCGCAACCTCGCCAGCGCGCTCTCGGCGCTCGCGCAGCAGGCCGACGCGCTCGGCCTGCAACTGCCCGCGCTTGAACAGGCCATGGCCGCCCTCGCCGACCTCGGCAAGATGAGCGAACTGGCGAAGAACCTTCAGCAGCTTCAGGAGCAGGCCGCGCAGCTTGGCAAAGATTTGGCGGAACAATTGCAGCGCGGCCAGGTCGAGGCGGCGGCCAGCACGTTGGAGAAAATGGCAAAACAGTTGGAGACGCCGAATCTCTCCGAAGAACAGTTGAAGAAAATTGCCGCTGAAGTTTCCAAGGCGATGTCGGCGGCAAACCAATACGGCGATGTCTCCGACCACTTCAAGAATGCGATGCAAAAGCTTCAATCGTCGCAAAACCTCGGCGCCTCGAAAGACCTTGCGACGGCGGCGGCGGAGTTGCGCGAGATGAGCCAGTATCTCACGGACGCGCGAACATTGAAGGCCGCCACCGACGCCCTGCTCCGCGCGCAACTTGCCATGTGCAGCGGCCAAGGCCTCGGCCAGCTTGGAATGCCGCGCGCTGGACAGGGTGGCAAACCCGGTCGCGGCGTCGGCACCTGGGCCGACGAGCAGGATGACTGGCTCCTGCCGCCCACGCGCGGGGAACGCTGGGACAACACCGGCATCGAGCGCCCCGACACCAAGCCGCGCGACCCGACCGACCGCGGCGACGGCCAGCTCCCCGACGACTTGCAGGCGACGAAGATTCGCGGGCAGTTCTCGCCCGGCGCGTCCATGCCGAGCATCACGTTGAAAGGCTTGAGCGTGAGCGGGCAAAGCTCCGTCGCCTACGAGGAGGCCGTCACCGCCGCGCAGACCGAGGCCCAGAGCGCGCTCAACCAGGAGAAAGTCCCGCGCGCGTATCAGGGAGCCGTGAAGGATTACTTCAACGATTTGAAGAAATGAGGGCTTTGGTTTTCAAGTTTTCAAGCTGTGAGGTTATCAGGCTTGTTTCAGCGAATTGATATGGCTAAAGCGGAGCGCTTTGAGGATTTAACGGTGTGGCAGGATGCCCGTGCGTTGCGGAAGGAAATCTACGCCGCGAGCGGACAGGGGAATTTCACCCGTGATTTTGATATGCGCGGCCAGATTCGCTCCGCCGCACTCTCCGCGATGAGCAACATTGCCGAGGGATTCGAGCGCGGCACGAACAAAGAGTTCAGCCATTTCCTGAACATCGCCAAGGGTTCCGTCGGTGAAGTTCGTTCACTGCTCTACGCCGCAATTGACGAGGGTTATCTGACCCAGCCGCAGTTCGAGAAACTTTTCGCCCAAGCCACCACCGTTTCCCGCCGCTGCTCCCGTTTCATCACCTACCTTCAAACCTCCACCAAGCGCGCGCCCGCCCCTGACAACCTTAAAACTTGAAAACCTGACAACCAAATCTCCATGACCACCGAACAACAAATCACCTCCTTCCGCGAAACCTACGCCCGGCTCCGCGCCGAGATTGGCAAGGTCATCGTCGGCCATGACGCCATTGTGGACGGCACGCTCACGGCGCTCTTTGCCGGCGGCCACGTTTTGCTCGAAGGCGTGCCCGGCCTCGGCAAGACGCTGCTCGTCCGCACCTTGAGCGAGGCGCTCGACCTCTCGTTCAGCCGCATCCAGTTCACGCCCGATCTCATGCCCGCCGACATCCTCGGCACCAACCTCGTGATGGAAACGCCCGAGGGCCGGCGCGAATTCGTCTTTCAGCGCGGCCCCATCTTCGCGCACCTCGTGCTCGCCGATGAAATCAACCGCGCCACGCCCAAGACGCAGTCCGCGATGCTCGAAGCCATGCAGGAGAAGCAGGTCACCGCCGGTGGTGAACTCCGCAAGCTCGTCGAGCCGTTCTTCGTGCTCGCCACGCAGAACCCGATTGACCAGGAAGGCACTTACCCGCTGCCGGAGGCGCAACTCGACCGCTTCTTCTTCAAGCTCATCGTCGGCTACCCCAGCGCGGCGGAACTGACCGAAGTTCTCAACCGCACCACGGAAAACCGCCGCGTGCCGGTGGCCAAGGTGCTCGACGGCGCGGCGCTGCTGGAGTGGCAGAACCTCGTGCGCCAGGTGCCCGTGGCCTCGCACGTGAAGGACTACGCCGTGCGCCTCGTGCTCGCCACGCATCCGAAGACCGCCACCGCCGCGCCCATCGCGAGCCAGTTCCTGCGCTTTGGCAGCAGCCCGCGCGGCGCGCAGACGCTCCTGCTCGCCGCCAAGGTGCGCGCCCTCACCGAGGGCCGGTTCAACGTGAGCTTCGACGACATCCAGACCGTCGCCACCGCCGCGCTGCGCCACCGACTCATCCTGAACTTCGAGGCCGAAGCCGAAGGCGTCACGACCGATCTCATCGTGGAACAGGTGCTGAAGGACGTGCCGAAAGAAGCGGAAGCGGTGAAGGTTTGATTCAACCAAATCAGGTGGATGAAAACCGTTTATCTCGAAACCTCCATTTTCAGCTTCTATTACGACGCGAGGCAACAATCGGACATCATTGCGCGGCGGGACTGGACGCGGGAGTTTTGGGAAACGTGCCGGTCGCAATTCAACTTCGTGACCAGCACCGCCGGGCTGGCTGAATTGCGGCGTGGAAGCAAGCCGCACAAGGAGGACGCGCTGAAACTGGCGCTCACGCTGCCCGCCGTCGCGCCGGAGAATGCCGTGGCAGCAATTGTCCGCGTGTATTTGGAGCATAAACTCATGCCCGCCGATCCGGCGGGAGATGTCCTGCACCTTGCGCTGGCCTCGTTCAACCGGCATGATTTTCTGGCGACCTGGAACTGCCAGCACCTTGCAAATGCCGGCAAGGCCGACCATATTCAGCACGTCAACGATTTGCTCGGCCTGCCCACGCCCAGGCTGATTACGCCCATGGAACTGCTCGGCGTGGACGGCCCGGACTGATATGAAAAAAGACATCGCCATCGAAGAAATCCGCGCGGTGCGGCACCAGATGTCCGCCGAGTGCGGCCACGACATCAACCGCTACTTCGCCATGCTGCGCGAAGAAGAGAAGCAGTTTCAGGAGCAAATCCAGCGCGGCAAGGAGTTGACGGCCCGGCTCAAGCTGGAGCGGGAAAAATACCCGGAGAAAACAGATGACTCTCCGGTGCTGCGCGCCAAACCCAAGTCCTAAAGCCCATGCGCCACCGGCTCATCCTGAACTTCGAGGCCGAAGCCGAAGGCTTCACGACCGATCTCATTGTGGAGCAGGTGTTGAAAGATGTGCCGAAGGAGGCGGAGGCGGTGAAAGCATAACCGCATGAACATTCGCACTGCATGGGATCGAACCAAAGGGAATCCACGTAGAATAATCGTTCTGTTCGCGGCTCTTGGAATCATCTCCATCGCCGTTATTATTCCAAAGGCCAAGGAAAATGGAGAGGGCTGGCCGACATCTCGATTTAATGAGCTTCAAGGAGAGAAAATGCCACCCGTTCTTTATCTGGCCGGTAAATTCTCCGAAGTATGGAAGTCATATCCGGGTTCACCCAGACCTAAAAGCGGAGAATTTGAAATGTGTGTTCGAGGCACGAACTACTACTTTCTTAAATGCTGGCATGGAAATCCAACTAACCGCCCCGGACCATTTATCGGACTCCTTTCAGAGTTTCTACCTTTCGTCGGTCGGCGCTATTCTGGCTGGTTTGAAGTTCAGATCGCCATAGATGACTTTAGTTGGCAAATGGGCCGACGGTGGGGGCGATTCGGATCTCAAGGTGGAGGCGGAAGTGGCGGCGATCTTGTTCCGGGAAGGAGGCTCTGGAATCAATCAGGGTTCGTTGGGGCGCTCGAAGAAGGCCAAGTCAACCAAGAGTGGTATGCCAAAGAAGTTTTACGAGATTTGAAAAAAGTGGGAAAATATAGAGTTCCACAAATCATTGAATTTAGCAGAGGCGATTGCACGCAAACATATCAAATCCAAAAGTGCGAATTCAGAGACGAGCCCACGCCGGAATGGTTCAGAGCTAGGAAAAAAGAATTTTACGGTCGAGACGACGAAACGCCGGTGCAAACACAAACGAATTCTCCGCTCACCAAATAAATATGGCGAATCTTTTAACTCCCGACCTTCTGCGCCGTCTGGAGCAATTCCAGTTGCTCGCGGCGCGGCGCGCCAAGAGCACGGCGCGGGGCGAACGTCGCAGCCGCGCACGCGGGCAGTCAGTCGAGTTCGCGGACTACCGCAACTACACCCTCGGCGACGACTTCCGGTATCTCGACTGGAATCTCTTTGGCCGACTCGACCGCCTTTTCCTCAAGCTCTACGAGGAGGAGCGCGAACTGCCCGTCACCCTCTTTCTCGACGCCAGCGAGTCCATGACCTTCGGCGAGCCGCGCAAGTTCGACTTCGCCCAGCAGGTCGCCGCCGCCGTCGGCTACGTCGCGCTGTGCGGCTTCGACCGAGTGAGCGTAATCCCCTTCCCCAACGCGGAGCGCGGAATGCGGAATGCGGAGCAGAAAGAAACACCGAACATCGAACTCGCCGCGCGCGGCGCGCTCCGTCTCGTGCGCGGACGCAAGTCCGCAATGGAATTTTTCCAAAACCTCGGTGAGTTGACCGCGTTTGGCTCGACGAACCTCAACGAGTCGCTCCGTCGCGGTGCACTGGAATCGCGGCAGACCGGCGTCGCCGTGGTGTTGAGCGACTTCCTCGACCCCGCCGGCTACGAGGCCGGGCTGACGGCACTGCTCGGTCGAGGTTTTCAGATCAACGCCGTGCAGATTCTCGCGCCAGAGGAATTGTCCCCAACTTCGTTTGGTGATTTGCGGCTGATTGATTCCGAGACCGGCACGCAGCAGGAAGTCACGTTTGGCCGCTTCCGCATGGAGGATTATCAGCGCGTGGTGAATGGCTTTCGCGGCCAGCTCGCGGAGTTTTGCCGCACGCGCGGCATCCATTTCTTCAGCGTCGCTTCCAACACGAAGCTGGAGGAGCTGCTCTTGAAGCAACTGCGCCAGGCCGAGGTCTGGGCATGAGGCGACGTTCGTTTCCCCGTCAATAATTCGCATCCGATGAGCCGCAAAGCCCTCTGGAAAGTCTCCCTCGCCATTTCGCCCGAAGCGGAGGAGTCCGCCGCCGAGTTGATGAGCAAAGTGTTCGGGCAATGGCCTTCGATTTACACGGGTGCCGAAACTCGTGAAACCTCCGCGACGGTTTATCTGGAGAAACGACCCGCGCCGAACGGCGAGGAGTTGAGGAATTTGCGAGCCGGAATCCAGCGGCTCGCGACGTGCAGCCTAGCCGACAGCACGACGAAGGCAAGCGTGCAACGCGTGCGGCGGGAGGATTGGGCCGAGTCGTGGAAGCGCCATTTCAAGCCGTTGAACATTGGCTCGGCTCTGCTCATCAAGCCGAGCTGGAGCCGCCGCCGTCCACGCAAGGGCCAGATGGCGGTGGTGCTCGATCCCGGCTTGAGCTTCGGCACCGGCCAGCACGCGACGACGGAGTTTTGCCTCCAGCAACTCGTCAAGGCGCGACGGCGCGGAGCGGCGCAAAGCTTTTTGGACATCGGCACGGGTTCGGGAATTCTCGCCATCGCGGCGGCGAAACTCGGCTATTCACCCGTGACGGCCTTCGACTTCGACCCCGTTGCCGTCCGCGTGGCGCGGGAGAACGTGCGGAGCAACCGCGTGGAAAAGCTTCTCCGAATTTCCCGCCAAGATTTGACCCGGCTGCCGGAGCACGGACGGAAGCACCACGTCGTCTGCGCCAACCTGATCTACGACCTGCTGATTCAGGAGCGGCGGCGCATCCTCAACCGGCTGCGGCCCGACGGCGTGCTCGTGCTGGCGGGGATTCTCGCCACGCAGTTCCCGCGCGTGCGCGAGGCTTATGCCGAGGCAGGATTAGAACTGCTGTCCACGCGCGTGAAAAGGGAGTGGCAGTCCGGGGCGTTTGCCTTCCGCCGGGAACAAGCTGACCGGTGATTTTGAAAATCCCGGAAAATTTTCTGGCATTCTGCAATAATTGTGTTACGAATTGCCCCGTGAAACGACCCGTTTGCAAAAGTGGAGCAAACGAAAGCCTGACAAGGCAGGCTGAAGGTGTCTCGCTCCCCAGACGGATCCAACCAGAAAGGAATGCAGCATGTCAAAACCACTGGAAGTCATCACTGAGGTAATCAAGGATCCAAAGCACCCGTTCCGCCAGCTGGCGGATCGTCCCGATAAACCCCACAAAAACCGCTACGAAAGACGAAAAATCAAACAGTATCTCTACACGACCGACTGGCTGAACGAACAGCAGGCCTGAACGACGGTCGGAAATTTCAACCGGAAAAGCCACGCCATCGCGCGTGGCTTTTTCTTTGCGGGCCAGCCGGGGTGCTTGGATGAAAGCTTTTTTTGTAAATTGTCGCGCGGCTCCGGCACTGCTACTTTTCCCCTGTGAACGAACTCCTCGCCGGCCTGATTGGCTTGTTGCTGATGACCAATCAAATGGCCGCCGCCAGCAATCTCGTCAAGAAGGCCACAGGCGCCTCCGTCAACGTCGCGGCGGCGGATGACCCGGTCGAAAAAGAATACCGCAAGCTCCTCGAAAGGGACGACGCCGCGCAGGCCGACGTGGACAAGATGATTCGCGACGAGCAGGCCTTCGCCAAGCAGGACGCCGCGATTCCCCAGGCCACAATTAAACTGCGCATCGAGCAGCGCCTCAAGCCGGTGCGCGACGCCTACGAGGATTTTCTCCTCCGCCACCCGGCGCACGCCCGTGCCCGCGTCGCCTACGGAAGTTTTCTGAACGACACTGTCGGCGAAGTCGAGGCGCGCGACCAGTGGGAGAAGGCGCTCACCTACGACACCAACAACCCCGCCATCTACAACAACCTTGCCAACATCTACGGCCACCTCGGCCCGGTGAAAAAAGCCTTCGACTACTACACGCGGGCTGTTGCGTTGAACCCGAAGGAGTCCGTCTATCTCCATAACTTCGCCACCACGGTGTTTCTTTTCCGCAAGGACGCGATGGAGCACTACGGCTGGAACGAGCAGCAGGTCTTCAACCGCGCCTTCGAGCTTTATCATCAGGCGCTGGCGCTCGACCCGGACAACTTCATCCTCGCGAGCGACATCGCGCAGGGCTACTACGCCGTCAAGCCGCCGCGCCCCGACGACGCCATCAAGGCCTGGCAGCTCGCGCTCAAGCTCGCCAGCGACGACATCGAGCGGGAGGGCGTCTATCTCCACATCGCCCGGCACCTCCACATCGGCGCGCGGTTTGATGAGTCTCGCGCGATGCTCAACCAGGTGACCAACACGATGTATCTCACCACGCGGACGAACATCCTGCGAACCATCGAAAAGAAACAGGCCGCCGCCGCAACGAACGCACCGCCTGTTCCACCCGCCAAGGCCAAGCTGCCGTGAACATCGCTATTCCCCTGCCCAACCCATCGTTTGTGGTGCATTGAAATATCGGCCCGCGAACCACGCGAAGGACGCCAAAGCGAAACTTTCTTTCGCGTCGTTCGCGTGGTTAGCGGGCAGAAATGGATTTCAACCTCACGCTTCACGGCAGGACGGCTGTCGGATTTTTTGTTGCACCGCGCCTGCCTTCCGCTTCTGATTCCCGCACCGCATGACACCTTGGGCGCAAAACTACGATCCACTCGGCAATCCCTGGCTTTCCACGCTCGTCGCCGCGCTGCTCGGCCTCGGCGTGGCGCTCGGCGTCGCGCTGTTCGCGTATCGGATGCCCACCGACGCCGCGCTCGCCACGGCGGGCTACGGCGCGGCTTACGGTCTGTTTCCCATCGGCTGGATTATTTTGAATCTGATTTTCCTCTATCAACTTACGGTTGAAAAAGGCCTCTTCGCCGTGCTGCGCGGCAGCCTCGCGAACCTCGCGCCCGACCCGCGCGTGCAACTGGTGCTCATCGCGTTCAGTTTCGGCGCGTTCTTCGAGGGCGCGGCGGGCTTCGGCACGCCGGTGGCCGTGACAGCAGCGATTCTGATGCAGCTCGGTTTCAAGCCGCTCCAGGCCGCCGGCCTCTCGCTCATCGCGAACACCGCGCCCGTGGCCTACGGCGCGCTCGGCACGCCCATCATCGCACTCGCCGGCGTGACGGGACTCGACCTGCACGACCTCTCCGCAATGGCCGGGCGGCAACTGCCGTTCTTCTCGCTCATCGTGCCGTTCTGGGTCGTGTGGGCCTACGCGGGCTGGCGCGGAATGCTCGGCGTGTGGCCCGCGTGCCTGACGGCGGGCGTGAGTTTCGCCCTGCCGCAGTTTCTCGTCTCGAACTTCCACGGCCCGTGGCTGGTGGACATCGTGGCGGCGATTTGCTCGATGCTCGCGGTGGTGGCACTGCTGAAATTCTGGAAACCGCGCGACGGCTGGAAGCCAGTGGCCGACGGAGCGCCGATTTCCAAATCGGCTTCAAATCCATCTCCAGATGCCCACACCGGAACGGAGTCCGGCGCTCCACAAACTGCGTCGCGCGCCCTCATCCGCCGCGCGTGGGTGCCGTGGATTTTGTTGAGCGTGCTCGTCTTCATCTGGGGCGTGCCGGCGGTGAAGAAACAACTCGACACCCTCTCCGCGCCGAAATTTGAAATCCCCCGCCTGCACAACACCACGGCCCGCACTTTCCCGGTCGTTCCAAAGCCGACGCCGGAGAAACCCACGAAACCAGAGGAAGCCGTCTTCAAACTCAACTGGCTCTCCGCCACCGGCACCGGAATTCTTGCCGCCGCCATTTTGGCGGGATTTTTCATGGGCTTCACTCCCCTCGAAATGTTTCGCGTCTATTTCCAGACGCTCTGGCGCGTCCGCTTCTCCCTCATCACCATCGCCGCGATGCTCGCGCTCGGCTACGTGACGAAATACTCCGGCACCGACGCCACGCTCGGCCTCGCGCTGGCGAAGACTGGCGGGCTGTATCCGTTCTTCGGCACGCTGCTGGGCTGGCTGGGCGTCGCGCTCACCGGCAGCGACACCGCGAGCAACGTCCTCTTCGGCAGCCTCCAAAAAATCACCGCCGAACAGACCGGCATCAACCCTGTGCTCATGTGCGCGGCGAACAGCTCCGGCGGCGTGATGGGCAAGATGGTGGACGCGCAGAGCATCGTCGTCGCGAGCACCGCGACGAACTGGTATGGCCACGAGGGCAGCATCCTGCGCTACGTGTTCTTTCACAGCATCGCGCTCGCCGCCTTGGTGGGAATCCTCGTCTATCTGCAAGCCTACGTCCCGCCGTTCACGGGCATGGTGGTGAAGTAGGGCAGGAGCGCGGACGGCTCGTCCGCGCGGCGGGTAAAACTTTCCAAACGCGGGCGAGCCGCCCGCGCTCTTTCGACTAATCCACAAACACCGTCTCGTTCGCCAGCAGCAGCACCTGGGCGAACTTCTCCCACGCGCTCAATTGCACCGGCGCTTTCGCCGCCTTGGCTCCGAAATCCTTCTCCGCCTCCCAACTGCGCTTGCTCACACTCGTGTCGTAGTCACCAAGCAATGAAATCTTCGGCGTCCACGTGAAGCCGTCCGAGCTTGAGTTCGCAAGGCCGTCCACCACGAAGTCCACCGTCTCGCCCAGCTTCACTTCAAGTTTCGCCACGTCGGTCTTCACCTTGTTGTTGAACGCCGTCCATTCGCCGATTTTCCCGCCCCGGCTGCTCACGATGCGACCGCGCACGCCGTCGCCGGCCTTGTAGCCGTGCGCGAGCGTCGCCTCGATGCGAACCGCGCCGTCCACCGGCGACACCCAGCGCCGCACGGACGCCTGCTCGCGCTGCGGCCCCGGATGCCCGCCCGCCGCCGTCACCGAGAGATGGCCGAACTGCGCATCGGGATATTTGGCCGCCGGCGTGGCCTTGTCCTTGGCGATGGAACTCATCGCCTTGAAATCCTTCGTGTGGTTCACCAGCGGGTCAAACCAGCCGTAGCCGTAATGCCAGCCCGGCGTGATGGCTTGACGCGGCTGCAGCGCGGAATTTTTCTGGAGGAAAGCCTGCGCCATCTTCAACTCCTCCGCCTCCGGCGCACGTTGGAAGAGGATTTGATACACCGCCGAGATTTTTTCTGCGTCGCCCGCGCGCGATTTCACCTCGGCGCGGCTGATGAGTTCGCGCGCCTGCCCGACGACGAACGGGCTGTTCATCATGAAGAGCGCCTGCTGCGGCACCGTGGTGTTGAACCGCTGCGGGCTGCTCGCGTCGGGATTCGCGAAGTCAAACGTGCGGAACAGCGCCGGAAGATTCTGCCGGTCAATGAACCCATACACCGTCCGCCGCCCGCTGAACGGCTCCTTCGTGATGTCCACCGGCAGGCCGCCCATCGCGAGGTCGAGCCTGCCGGACGCCGCGAGCAGCGTGTCGCGCATCGCCTCGAAGTCGAGCCGGTGCCGGTTGTATTTGTGAAGAAGCTGATTATCGGGGTCGAGCGTGGCGTAACGCGGCTTGTCGTCGCCCGCCTGCTGGTAGGTGCTCGAAAGCACGATGGCGCGGTGAAGTTTCTTCAACGACCAGCCCTGCGCCATGAAATCCGCCGCGAGCCAGTTCAGCAAATCCAGTTGCACCGGCGCTTCCGTGCGAACGCCGAAATCGCTCGGCGTGCCAACGAGCGGTTTGCCAAAATGCCAGCCCCACACGCGGTTCACGAACACCCGCGCCGTCAGCGGATTATTCTTGTTCGCAATGTCGCGCGCGAGTTCGAGCCGCCCGCTGCCCTGCTTGAACGGCTGGCGGGCCGGCCCCGCGAGCACCTCGATGAACTGGCGTGGCGTCTCCGCGCCGGGCGTGTTGGCGTTGCCGCGAATCAGCACGCGCGAGTTGCCGGGGTTTTGCCTATCCACCAGCGCCATGCCGCGTGCGGGCGCGCCGGGATGCGTCCAGTTGAGCTGCTCGGCTTGGTTACGAATCTTCGCCGTGCCCTCGCGCAACCGTCGCGCAATCGTGCGCCGCACCTCGGCATCCGATGGGTTAGCTGGTGAGTTGGCGGCGTAAAGAATGTTCCGCAACGCCTCCTGCTCCTTGTCGGGCAGCGAAGTCGGTTTGGGTTTTCCGCCCTTCGCCGCGTCCGCCCACGCCTTGTCCAAGTCGGCGAACAGCTTGGTGTAAATCGCCGCCACCTCCTTGAGCGACACCGGCGTCTTGCTGGCAAACGCCTTCGCGACAGCGGCGTTGATAGGCTTTGCCGCGTCCGCATTCGCCGCAAACTTCGCAGCCAGCGCGCCCGCCTGCTTCGCAAAATCCTTTTCCGGCAGCGCGGCGAACGCGAACCACGGCGCGAACACCGCGTCGTGCTGTTTCGCGCGGCGGTCGAGTTCGCTCATCCAGTCACGCAGCGTCTGCGGTGTGAGCTTGCGCGTGCCGGCGAACGTGTCGAGCTTGTCGCCCTTGCCGAGCGCCTTCGCGTCGCGCGCGGCGAGCAGATAGTCGCCGACTTGGGCGCGAAGCTTCGCCGTGTATTTCTCCACCTCGGCTACGGTGAACTCCTCCACCTTCGCCTCGATCCGGGCCTTCTCCTTCAGAAAATCCTTGTAGTCGTCGTTCTCCTCCAGCCGGCCCAGCAGCGGCTTCTCCTTCGGCTCCTCGGAGGACGCGAAAACGCCGTGCAGGCCGTAGTAATCCTTCATCGTCAGCGGATCGAACTTGTGATCGTGGCACCGCGCGCAGCCGATGGTCAGCCCCATCGTGCCGCGCACCGCCACGTCCATGCGGTCGTCAATGATGTCGTTCTGGTTGTTCAGAAACCGCCGGCCCAGCGTGAGAAAACCCATCGCGGCCAGCGCGCGCTTGTCTTCGCCGAGCGGCAGTTGGTCGGCGGCGATCTGCTCGATGAGAAACTGGTCGTAGGGTTTGTCCTCGTTGAACGCGCGGATGACATAGTCGCGGTAGGTGTGCGAGAACGCGAAGCGCCGCTCCTCGCCGCCCGCGAGATAACCCTTGGTGTCCGCGTAGCGCGCCACGTCGAGCCAGTAGCGACCCCAGCGCTCACCGTAATGCGGCGAGTCGAGCAGCCGGTTCACGACCTTCTCGAAGGCGTCTTTGGATTTATCATTCAGGAAATCCGTCATCTCCTGCGGCGACGGCGGGAGACCGAGCAGATCAAAATAAGCGCGGCGCAGCAGCGTGCGCCTGTCCGCCGGATCGGACGGCTTCATTCCCCTGCCCTCCAGCTTGGCGAGCACGAACGCGTCCACCGGCGTCTTCACCCACGCCTTATCCTTCACCACCGGCACGGGCGGCTTAACAACCGGCTTGAACGCCCAATGATTCTTTGGGTTCTGGAGTCTGGGGTCTGGGGTCTGGGATGTTCCCGCGCGCGGATCGGGGGCGCCCATCTTCACCCACGCTTCGAGGTCGGCAATCTTCTCCGGGGAGAGCTTTCCGCCCTCCTTCTCCGGCGGCATCTTCAGTTCGCTGTCCGTGAAACGGACGGCTTTGATCAGCAGGCTCTTTTCCAAATCGCCCGCGACCACGCCCGGCCCGGTATCGCCGCCCTTGAGGAGCGCCTCGCGCGAATCGAGCCGCAGGCCGCCCTTGGATTTCTTGGCCTCCGCGCTGTGGCACTTGTAGCAGGACTCGACCAGCACGGGCCGGATGCGCTTCTCGAAGAACTCCGCCTGCTCCGGCGTGGGTTTGGACTCCACCGCCACCAAGCCCGCGCCGGCGCAGAACTGCGCGACGGCCACGGCCAGCAGGAGTTTTTCTCTGAACAACATCGGTGAAAGCTAAATGGAATTCCCGTGCAAAGCAATTTTCAGACGGAGCGGGTGGGGAGCCAATTCAATCACCCGCCGTTCAGCGCCGGCGGTTGAGTGTGTCGCGCGGTTTGAAGGCTCGCGCGGCATCGAAGACAACGCTCCGCAAACTGCACGGCATTCATGGGCAGTCCGCAAACCGGGGTTTCCCCCGAGCGGCTACGCATCTCGCACGACCAGCACGGAGCATGGCGCCCGTTGCACCACGCGCTCGGCCACGCTGCCGAGCGCCGCGTGCTTGAGGCCGGTGTGGCCATGGCTGGCCATGATGATGAGATCGACGCCACGGCGGCGGGCGATTTCACACAGTTCCTGGGCGGGCGCCCCAGTCTTCACGCGCGTCCGGGCCTGCACGTCGGAGGGAATGTGCTTTTTTACAAATTCAGGCAGCCGCTTTTTGGCCTCGTTCGCGAGCTGAATCACGGCCAGCACGACGCCCAGGTGCGAAACCGACGCCGGCAGATGCTCCGGCACGACGTAAACCACCAGCAGCGCCGCGCCGAACTCGCGCGCCCAAGCCACCGCGTGAGGAAACGCCGCCAGGGAGTTCTCCGAATAATCCGTCGCCAGCAGGATGGTGCGAATCTTGTCCGGCGCGGGCACGGCTTTTGCACCCGCCCGCCCACGCCCGCGCGTGACAAGCACCGGGCAGGGAGTGTGGCGCACCAATTTCTCCGCCGTGCTGCCCAGATAGACGTGCTTCAGCCCGGTGTGGCCGTGCGTCGTCATGACGACTAGCGACGCCCCCAGCCCACCCGCGCCCCGGGTGATCTGGTCAAACGGCCGGCCAAACCGCACCTCAACTTCCACGGGCACGCCACTGCTCTTGTTCAGGCGTGCGGCCAGGGCGTTGAGCCGGACTTTCGCCTGCTTCAGCACCGGGGCCGTGTTCAAGCGGGTCAATTCCCGGCCCAGCAGCCGGTCAATGGGAAATTTCTCGACCACATGCAGAAGGATGACGCTGGCTCCGGTCCGCCGAGCGAATGGAATGGCGGTATCCAGCGCCCGCATCGAAGTCGCCGAAAAATCCAGCGGCACGACGATGTGCCTGCCGCGCTTGAGCAGGCCGGTTTCAGGCTTTGGCATCGGTTTCATGACATCGTTCACCGCAGACACGCTTTCCGCCGGCACGCCCGCCGGCTTTCACGTCACCCGTCCCCAAGATAATATCAGGACAGCCGGGCACCAATCAGTTATTGGCCATCTTGCAACCCAGGCTTCTCGTTCCGCTAAAGCCGCACCACATCCCCCTGCCCTGGCAGCAGCGGCCTGACTCCGTGCCGCTTACGAAGCAGTTCGGCCAGCGGTTCGCGCCCGCGTGCTTCACCGTGGGTGAGGACGACCTGCGGCTTGGAGGGCGCGAGCGATTGGAACCATTTCAACAGCTCCCCCTGCCCCGCGTGCGCGCTGAAGCCGTTGAGTGTGTGGATTTGCGCCCGCACGGAAATGGTTTCTCCGAAGATTTTCACCTCCGCCGCGCCGTCCACGAGCTGGCGGCCCAGCGTGCCCTCGCCCTGGAAGCCGACGATCATCACCACCGTTTCGGGCCTCCACAGGCCGTGGCGCAGATGGTGCAGGATGCGGCCCGCGCTGCACATTCCGGAGCCGGCCATGATACAGCACGGGCCGGGCGCGCTGTTCAGCGCCATCGAATCCTGCGGCGTGGGCGTGGGCTTCACATGGGCGTGGCGGCGGGCGATGTCGCACGCGCGCTGCATGTCCCGCACCTCGGTGTCGAACAAGTCGGGGTGATGCTGGTAAATCTGCGTCGCCTCGATGGCCATCGGACTGTCGAGATAGACGGGAAACGGCGCGACCGTCCCGCCGCAAAACAGTTCGTCGAGGTGAAAAAGAATCTGCTGCGTGCGGCCCACGGCAAAGGCCGGCACGAGAATCCGCGCCTTCTGCCGGACCGCCTGCTCGATGAGGGCGCGGAATTCCGCCAGCGTTTCCTTCATCGGCTTGTGGTTGCGGTCGCCGTAGGTGGATTCGAGGAAGACCGCGTCCGCGCGCTTGAAGGTCTCGGCCTCGCGCACAATCGCCAGTCCGGTCGGGCCGAGGTCGCCGGAGAAAACGACAATCTTGCGCCTGTGCTCCTCCTCCACCGTCAGCTCGATGCTCGCCGACCCGAGCATGTGCCCCGCCTCGACGTAGCGGGCGGAGATTCCCTTCGCCACGGCGACGGGTGTGTGGAATTCCACGGTGTGGAAACGCTCCATCATCCGCTCCACGTCCGCGGCGGTATAGAGCGCCTCCACCGGCGGCTTGCCGCTGCGCTCGCGCCGGCGGTTGGTGCGCTCGACATCGTAGAGCTGCACCTTGGCCGAGTCGCGCAGGATCAGTCCGGCGAGTTCTATCGTGGCCTTCGTCGCCAACACCGGCCCGGCATAGCCCGCCTTGGTGAGCAGCGGCAGCCGCCCCGTGTGATCCAGATGCGCGTGCGTGACCAGCACGGCATCCAGCCGCGGCACGTCCAGGCCCGAGGGGAGGACGTTCTTCGCCTCGGTGCGCGCGCCGCCCTGGAACATCCCGAAGTCCACCAGCACCCGCGCGCGGTCGGTTTCGACGAGATACGCCGAGCCGGTGACTTCCCCGGCGGCTCCGTGAAGGGTGATTTTCATATTGGTTTCGGGCCAGCCTAGACGCCGGCATTGGGAACAAAAGAAAATTGAAGGCCTGACGGCTGAAAGTGGAATGACAGCCGGATGCCACCCGTCGTGCGGCGAAGTTGAAAAGAAAAAACGCCCGCGGCATCGCTGCCACGGGCGCTTTTCGGAGAACAAATCCGGATTACTTGCCGGCCTTGCCGCTCAAGCCCGCCTTCTCCAGCGCGCCGAGCACTTCCTTGGCGCTGAAATCGCCGGTCACTTCAAACGACGCGGCGTTCTTCTCCGCCGTGTGGCCGGTGACGCCCTTGACGCCCTTGATGGCCTTGTCCACGGCGGTGACGCACTTGCCGCAGCAGAGGTGGACGCCGTTGAGGGTGAGCTTCTGCACCTTGGCGTCGGAGCCGGTCGCGTTGGACTTGGCCTTCACGGCGGCGTCGCTGGACTTGCCGTAGTAGCCGGCGGCCACAAGGGCGTCCACGGCCTTCTGCGCGGCCTTGGCGTCGGGCGCGGTGATGGTGACGGTGCCGGCGTCCTTGTCGCAGGCAAAGGTGGCGTCCTTCGCCTTGGCGGCGACCTTTTCCACGCCCTTCACGCACGAGGCGCAGCAGAGGTGGACGTTGGCGAGGGTGACGGTTTGCGCGGCCCAGACGCTGGTGGTCAGGGCGGCCATGGTGAGGGTGAGAAGCAGTTTTTTCATGGAGCAGTTGATGGTAGTTGTTTGCCGATTGTCGTCTTTGACGCGCTGTTTCTAGTGAAATTCACCCCGGAACGCAACTACGGACTGGGGGCCGGCAGCAGCGGCTGGGGGTTCTCCACCCAGCCGGCGGGGCGCTGGCCGGTGCCGGGCTTGTCCGTGTCGCCAATCTCGGCGCGAATCTTGCCAGCCAAGGCAGTGAGGCGCTGCACGATGTCGGGATTCTGCGCGGAGACTTCGCGGTCTTCATGCACGTCATGGCGCACATCGTAGAGTTCAAGTGGCGTAAGCTTGGGCGCGGCTTTGCCGGCGTTGTTGGTGAATTTCTTTTCCAACGGGAGGTAAAGTTTCCACGGCCCGGCGCGCACGGCCTGCAACTGGTCGCGGCGGTAGAAGGCGAGGCCTTTCCCGTCCCAATGCGACTTTGCGCCCGGCTCGCCGAAAATCAGCGCGCTGATGTCCGCGCCGTCCACCGGCTTCGTCGGCAGCGGCGCGCCGGCGAGCTTCGCGAAGGTCGGCAGCAAATCCATCGTCGAGCAAAGTTCGTCCTGCACCTTGCCGGCGGGGATTTTGCCGGGCCAGCGCATCACGCACGGCATCCGCATCGCGCCCTCGCTGGTGTCGTAGCCGAAGCCGCGATAGGGCGCGCTGCTGCCCTGCGGCGGGTTGCGCGTGACGGCACCGTTGTCGCTGGTCCAGACGACGAGCGTGTTCTGGTCAAGGCCGAATCGCTTGAGGGCGGCCATGATTTCACCGGTGCTCCAATCGAGTTCCTCCACGCTGTCGCCGTAGTCGCCATTCTTCGACTTGCCACGGAAGGCGGGGCTGGAAAACGGATGCGCCGTCGAACCAGGCATCGTGTGCGGGATGTAGCAGAAGAACGGCTGCGACTTGTTGCGTTCGAGGAACGCGATGACTTCCTCGGTCGTGCGCTTGACGAGATAGTTCCGGTCCGGCGGTGCCTCAATCACTTTTTCGCCGCGCATGAGCGGCAGTTCGGGGAAAATGTCCGGCCCCTTGTCCTTCGTCATGTCGTCCGAGTAGGGGATGCCGAAGAAATAATCAAAGCCCTGCCGCGTCGGGAGGAACGGCGGCTGGTCGCCCAAGTGCCATTTGCCGAAGATGCCCGTCGCGTAGCCCGACTGCTTGAGCGTTTCGGCGATGGTGGTCTCATCCGGGTGCAGGCCTTTCTTGTCCACCGCGCGGAGCACCACGGTGCCGGAGCCGCTGACGTGCATATTCACGCGCAGCGGGTAGCACCCGGTCATCAACGCCGCGCGGCTCGGCGTGCAGACGCCGCTGGCGACATAGAAACTGGTGAACTTGGTGCCCTCGGCGGCGAGACGATCCACGTTGGGCGTGCGATGCGGCGTGGCGGAGTTGAAGCAGTGGAGGTCGCCGTTGCCGAAATTGTCCACGAAGAAGACGATGAAGTTCGGCGGGCGCGGCGCGGCACAGGCCGTGGCGATTCCCAAACTGAAAACTGCGAGAAGGTTTAAGAGGCGTTTCATTTCCAATCGTCCGTGCGGAACGGCGTCGCGGGCAGGCCCGCGCCGTTGTAGAGGTTGCAGGCCGGGAAATTTTCCCAAGCGTAGCGGGCCGCGAGCGGCTTCTTCACTTCCGGACTGGAGACGATGACCTTGTCCTTCTCGATGCGCGCGGTCGCGGGCTTCCACTGTTTGTCCTCGCCGGCGATGACGAAGCCTTTCAGTTCACCGTCCTTCGCCACGAGGCCGCCATCGGTGTGCTTGAAGGAGAGAACGATTTCACCACCGCGAACCTCGTGCCCGGCGGGCAGCGGGCCGGACGTGGCGGGAACTTTTTTTCCATAGACCGTGCCGAGCGCCCACAGCGAGAGGCGGCGGCCGACTTCCTGTTTGTTTTTGGGGTGGATGTCCTTCTCCTCACCGATGTCAATGTTGATGCCCATGCCGGTCTTCGGGAGCGCGAGCGTCTTGAGCATCGCCTCGCGAACGGCCGGCCAGTCGCGGCCCGCGCCGCCGAAGTTCGGCAGTTGTGCCCACGCCATCGGAAACTCATAACCCCAGCGTGCGCGCCAGTCGGTGACGAGCAGCTTGAGCTGTGCCTCGTAAAACGGCGCCTTGGCCGGCGTGCTGTTCGCCTCGCCCTGATACCAGAGCGCGCCGCGAATGGTGAACGGGATAAGCGGCGCAATCTTGCCGTTGAAGAGTCCGCCCACGTTGACCTTGCGTGCTTTTACGTCGGCGAGGTTGCGCGGCGCGCGCGGGGCCTTCTGCTTTGCGGCCTTCGCCTTCTTCGCGTCCGCCTTCCACTGCGCGAGTTCGGCTTCGTATTTCTTCACAGCCGCCTCGGTGGCGATGCCGGCGTTGTCCTTTTCCGCCGCCGTGAAAAACGGCTGCAACTCTTTGCTCGCCCGCTGTGCCTCGGGCGCAATCCACGACTCAATGGGCGTGCCGCCGACGGAGGAGTTGATGAGGCCCACGGGCACGCCGAGCGACTTGTGAAGCTCGCGGCCAAAGAAGAACAGCGTCGCGGAAAAGCCGCCGACGGTGTCCGGCGTGCAAATCGTCCACCTGCCTTTGCCCTCGCTTTGCGCGGTCGTGGCCGACGCCGATTCCTCCTTGAACATCCGCACGAGCGGCCACTTTGCCGCCGCCTGCTCCCGCTCGAAGTCCTTCGCGCGGTTCACCGTCATCGCCATGTTCGACTGCCCGGAGCCGAGCCACACCTCGCCGAGGAGCACATCCTGAAAACTGACTGTGTTTTTCCCTTTCACCACGAGCGTCGTCGGGCCGTCGGCCTGAAGGTTTGAAAACTTCACCCGCCACGTGCCGTCCACGCCCGCCGTGGTGGACTGCGTCTGTCCGGCGACGGAAACCGTGACCGGCTCGCCCGGTTCCGCCCAGCCCCAGACCGGCACGGCGGCTTCGCGCTGGAGCACCATGTGGTCGCCAAAGATGGCGGGCAGCTTCACGTCCGCGCGGATGGAAGGACACTGGGCGAGGCAGAGAACGGCGGAAATAATGGCGATCAAGTGTTTCATGGCTTGGGAGGAAATAATACTTTCCCCGGCAGGATGCCAGCAATTTCGGGGTTGAAACGGATTCCGCACTGGCTGCGCATCGGCTCCGGCACAGCCAATTCCGGGCAAAGCACGCCAATAGGTGTTAAGCCAGAATCTTCATCCGCCCTGAAACTTTTCGCCGTTGCCAGCTTTGGCACTGCAATGGCGCAAACTATCACATCGGCCAGAATTGAAATCGAGGGAGCCTCTCAAGATTTCGCGACGGCTCCACTCCAGCGAACCGCAAGGCCCCCATGCTTTCACTGCGGGACGGCTTGTCGTGGCGATACGTTCCGGGCGGGCGAGAAATCCTTCTGCTGCCAGGGCTGCCGCACCGTCTTCGGGTTGCTCACGGAAAATGGACTCGGCCAGTTTTACCAGCTCGGCGAGGCCGCGGGCGTGCGCGTCAACGGCCCGGCGAAGGCGGAGCAGTTCCGCTTTCTCGACGAGCCGGCGGTGCGCGAGCGGCTCGCGGACTTCTCCGACGCGAAGCTCACGCGCGTGACGCTGCGGCTGCCGGCGATCCACTGCATCGCCTGCGTGTGGCTGCTGGAAAACCTCTTCCGCCTCAAGCCCGGCATCGGGCAGTCGCAGGTGAACTTCCCGCGCAAGGAGGTGAGCATCGCGTTCGAGACAGCGAAGGTGAAATTGAGCGAGGTGGCCGCGCTGCTGGCATCGCTGGGCTACGAGCCGGAGCTGAAATTTTCGGACTTGGAAAACCGTCCACCGAGCCGCGTGCCGCGCCGGCTGTGGATGCAACTCGGTCTCGCGGGTTTCGCGTTCGGAAACGCGATGCTGTTCAGCATCGCGACCTATCTCGGTCTCGATGCTTTCTCCGGCCCGGCGTTTCAGAAGCTGGTCGGTTTCGTCAGCCTCGCACTCGCGGTGCCGGTGGTGATTTACAGCGCCGCGGACTACTACCGCTCGGCGTGGGTGAGCGTGCGACAGAGGCTGCTGAACATTGATGTCCCCATCGCCGCCGGCATCATCGCCATCTTCGCACAGAGCGCCTTCGAGGTCGTGAGCGGACGGGGCGAGGGCTACTTCGACTCGCTCTGCGGGCTGATCTTCTTCCTCCTCTGCGGAAAACTTTTCCAGCAAAAGACCTATGAGCGGCTGGCGTTCGATCGCGACTACAAGTCGTTCTTCCCGCTGTCGGTCACACGCAAGCAGGGCCGGGCGGAGGAATCCGTTTCACTGGCGCAACTCGCCGTGGGCGATCATCTTCTTCTCCGCAATGGCGAACTCATCCCCGCCGACGCGAAACTCATCAGTGGCCCGGCGGTGATTGATTACAGCTTCGTCACCGGTGAGTCCGAGCCGGTCGAGAAAAAGGCCGACGATTATCTCTACGCCGGTGGCCGGCAAATTGGCGGAGCGATAGAAGTCGAAATGGTCAAGGGCGTGTCGCAGAGCTACCTGACTTCGCTCTGGAACCAGGACGCCTTCCGCAAGGACAAGACCGCCACGCTCAACGCGCTCACGAACACCTACAGCCAGCGCTTCACCAAGATCGTCATCGCCATCGCGCTCGGATCGGCGGTGTTCTGGGCGTTCGTCAATTCGGACAAGTCGCTCAAGTCCTTCACCTCCGTGCTCATCGTCGCCTGCCCGTGCGCGCTCGCACTGGCGGCACCCTTCGCACTCGGCACGGCCCAGCGCGTGCTGGCGCGGCGGAATGTCTTCCTGAAAAATCCCTACGTCCTCGAATCGCTCGCGAAGGTGGATGCGGTCGTGTTCGACAAGACGGGCACACTCACCGCGGCGGGCGCAAGCTCGGTGACGTGGCGGGGCGCGCCGTTGAGCGAGGCGGAGGAGTGCTGGCTCTACTCGATGACACGCCACTCGACGCATCCGCTGCCCGTGCGCATCGGCGAGGCCATCGCGCGCCATCATTTCCCCGAGCCGGTGCGTTCGTTCCTCGAAACCGCCGGCTGCGGCATGGAGGGCACGGTGGCGGGCAATGAAATCTGGATGGGGTCGGCGGCCTGGCTGGAGTCGTGCAACGTGCGGCCCGCACTCGCCGACTCGCCTGCGCAAGCCAGCGCTGTCCACGTCGCCATCAACGGCAGATATCGGGGTTCCTACATACTCGAAAGCGCACTGCGGCCAGAAGCGGACCGGCTCATCACCAAGCTTTCCGAAGACTATGACCTCGCCCTGTTGAGCGGCGACCACGAGAAGGAGCGCGCACGTTTCACCGGCCTGTTCGGCGAATCGGCACACCTGCATTTCAACCAAAGTCCGCTCAACAAGCTCGGCTTCATCCACGACCTCCAGCGCGGCGGCAAAACCGTGATGATGGTTGGCGACGGCCTCAATGACGCGGGCGCGCTCAAGCAGAGCGACGTCGGCGTGGCGGTGGTGGAGAACGTCAACGCATTCTCGCCGGCGAGCGACGTCATCCTCGCGGCGGGCATGGTGCCGCGGATTGGCGAAGTGTTGCGCTACGCGAAACAGTCCGTGCGCATGGTGCGCGCGGCGTTTGTGATTTCCAGTCTCTACAACGTGGTGGGCATCGCCATCGCGGCGAGCGGAAATCTCTCGCCCATCGTCTGCGCGATTCTGATGCCGGTGAGTTCCGTGACCGTCGTCGCCTTTGCCTGCGGAGCCACCACTTGGCTGGGGCGCGGCCTCGCTGCTCCCAAAAAAACGGAGAGGCTTCCATGAGCATCATCCTCGTCCTCATTCCGTTGAGCATCCTGTTCGCCCTGGCCTTTCTCGGCGCGTTCATTTGGGCCGTGCGCGGCGGGCAGTTCGAGGACACCACCACGCCTTCGATGCGCCTGCTACTCGACGACAAAACGATTTCCGACCGCAGTGCTGAACCCGAACCCAAACTGAATACGAAACAACCATGAACATAGAAACCTTCCGCTACGACAACCGCATCGTCCGCGCGTTTGCGATTGTCACGGTCATCTGGGGCCTTGTGGGCTTCGCGGCCGGCCTGCTCATCGCCTGCCAGCTTTTCTGGCCGGAGCTGAACCTCAACCTGCAGTTCACCTCGTTTGGCCGGCTCCGTCCGCTGCACACCAACGCCGTCATCTTCGCCTTCGTGGGCAACGGCATGTTCATGGGCATCTACTATTCGCTCCAGCGGCTGTGCAAGGCGCGGATGTTCAGCGACCGGTTGAGCTGGATCAATTTCTGGGGCTGGCAGGCAATCATCGTGAGCGCCGCGATCACGCTGCCGCTTGGCATCACCACCAGCAAGGAATACGCGGAACTCGAATGGCCGATTGACATCGCCATCGCGCTGGTCTGGGTCGCCTTCGCGATCAATGTCTTCGGCACCATCATCAAACGCCGCGAGAAGCACATCTACGTCGCCATCTGGTTTTACATCTCGACCGTGCTCACCGTCGCGATGCTTCACATCGTCAACTCGATGGAAATGCCGGCGGGCCTGTTCAAGAGCTACTCGGTCTATGCCGGCGTGCAGGACGCGCTGGTGCAATGGTGGTATGGCCACAACGCCGTCGCGTTTTACCTGACCACTTCCTACCTCGGCCTGATGTATTACTTCCTGCCCAAGGCGGCGGAGCGCCCGGTGTTTTCGTATCGGCTTTCGATCATCCATTTCTGGGCGCTGATCTTCATCTACATCTGGGCGGGGCCGCATCACCTGCTTTACTCCGCGCTGCCGGACTGGGCGCAGTCGCTTGGCATGGTGTTCTCGATCATGCTCGTCGCGCCGAGTTGGGGCGGCATGTTGAACGGCCTGCTCACCTTGCGCGGCGCGTGGCACAAGCTGCGCGAGGAGCCGATGTTGAAATTCATGGTCGTCGCCGTGACCGCCTACGGCATGGCAACGCTCGAAGGCCCGATGCTTTCGATCAAGTCCGTCAACGCGCTCTCGCATTACACCGACTGGACCATCGCGCACGTCCACACCGGCGCGCTGGGCTGGAACGGCTTCCTCACGTTCTCGATGCTCTATTGGCTGTTCCCGCGCCTCTACAACACGAAGCTCTACTCGGTGAAGCTGGCCAACTGGCACTTCTGGCTCGGGCTGCTCGGCATGATGTTCTACGTCATCCCGATGTATTGGGCCGGCATCACGCAGGGCCTGATGTGGAAGCAGTTCACCAGCGAAGGCTTCATGCTGTATCCGAACTTCTTGGAAACCGTGCTGCAACTGTTCCCAATGTTCAAACTGCGCGCCATCGGCGGCACGTTCTACATCCTTGGCGCGTGCATCATGGCCTACAACCTCTACAAGACCGCAAAGGCCGGGCAGTTCGTGCCGGAGGTCGAAGTGCAGGCTCCGGCGCTCAAGGACACGCCTTCCCACGAAGGCGACGCAAAGATCGGCTGGGGCCATCGCGTGATCGAGAGCAAGCCGATGTTGCTCGCGGCGCTTGCGCTCGTGGCGGTCGTCATCGGCGGCGTGGTGGAGTTCATCCCGATGTGGGTGATCAAAGAGAACGTCCCGACCATCGCGGCGGTGAAACCCTACTCGCCGCTCGAAGTGCTTGGACGTGACATCTACATCCGCGAAGGCTGCGTGGGCTGCCATTCGCAGATGATCCGCCCGTTCCGCAGCGAGACCGAGCGCTACGGCGAATACTCCAAGGCGGGCGAGTTCGTTTACGACCATCCGTTCCTCTGGGGCTCCAAGCGCACCGGCCCCGATTTGCACCGCGAAGGCGGCAAGTATCCTGATGCGTGGCATTACAACCACATGGACGACCCGCGGCTCACCTCGCCCGGTTCGATGATGCCGCGCTACTCGTGGCTGCTGACGCAGAAGCTTGATGTCAACGCGTTGCCTTCACGCATCAACGCGCTCCGCAAGGTCGGCGTGCCGTATCCCGCCGGCTTTGAAAACGGCCCGGCGCAGAAAGACCTCGCGGCGCAGCAGCAAAGAGTCCTCGTGAACCTTGCCATGGGCACCATTACCAACGCCCCCGCCGACCGCGAGATCGTCGCGCTCATCGCGTATCTCCAGCGCCTCGGCACGGACATCAAGACGCCGGCGGCACCGGCTGCGCCCAAACCGGCCGGAGCCAACTGAACCCCCAACCTTCAAACTAAAACGACCATGATTAAGAATGTTCTTAGCGACATCGGCGGCGTCGGAATCTACGGCGTGATTTCGATCTGCCTGTTCTTCGCCGTGTTCACCGGGGCGGTTTTGTTTTCGCTCCTGATGACCAAACAGACAGTCAAAACCATCAGCGCCCTGCCGCTCGAAGACGGGGAGAAAATCCCCGCATCGAAAGGAGTTGCCCATGAATAACGATCCCAACGAACCCAAGCTGCTCGACCACGATGCCGACGGCATCAAGGAGCTCGACAACAACCTCCCGCGCTGGTGGGTGTGGATGTTCTACCTCTGCATCGCCTACGCCGTCGGCTACATGGTGTATTACCATGTGCTGAAGATCGGCCCGCTCCAGGCCGCCGAATACGACGCCGAGTGGAAGGCCGGCGAGGCGCTCAAGTCCGCCGCCATCGCGAAATTCGAGGCGACCATCGGCACGCTTGAACCCTCAACGGACAAGGCGCTGCTCGGCCAGGGCTTGCAGATCTACACCACCTACTGCGCGCCGTGTCATCGTCCCGACGGTGGCGGGCTGGTCGGCCCGAACCTGTGCGACGACTACTGGATTCACGGCTCCAACTTCGTGGACAACGTGAAGGTCATCATCAACGGCGTGCCGGACAAGGGTATGCTGACGTGGCGCGGCCTGCTCAAGCCCGGCGAAATCCACGCCGTCGCGAGCTATCTCCAGGGTTTTCGGGGAACCAAACCGCCGAACCCGAAACCGCGCGAAGACCAGGCGCCGAAGCAAACCGGGCCAAGCCCGTTTGAGTGAACACGTTTCCCTCTGATGGAATCCAGTTCGCAACATGATCGCCATTGTGGAAGACAACCCAAAACCAGCGGAGCACGATCCGCACGGTGTCGCCCAAGAAATCAAATGGGAGGATTACCGCGACCATCTCGCGACGGCGGACAAGGATGGCCACCGCCGCTGGATTTACGCGAAGAAGCCCGCCGGCTTCTGGCATGACCGCCGGATGTGGTGGAGCTGGCTGCTCATCGCCATCATGTTCGCGGGGCCGTGGATTCGCATCAACGGCAACCCGCTCCTGCTGATCAACATCGTCGAGCGGCGCTTCTCGATCCTCGGGCAAATCTTCTGGCCGCAGGACACCGTCATCTTCGCCGTGGCGATGCTGGTGTTCTTCGCGGGCATCATGATTTTCACGACGGCCTTCGGGCGGCTCTGGTGCGGCTGGGCCTGCCCGCAGACCGTGATGATGGAAATGGTCTTCCGCAAAATCGAATACTTCATCGAGGGTGATTATCAGGAGCAGCGCGCGCTCGACGCCGCGCCGTGGACGGCGAGGAAGTTCTTCACGAAGGCACTGAAGCACGTCGTCTTCTTCGGCGCATCGTTCATCGTGGGCAACACTCTTCTCGCCTACATCATCGGCAGCGAGCAACTGCTCCGCCTCCAGCTCGACGACCCGCGCCGGCACCTGGTCGGGCTGACCTTCATGGTGCTGTTCTCGCTCCTGTTCTACGCCATCTTCGCGCGCTTCCGCGAGCAGGCCTGCACCTTCATCTGCCCGTATGGACGTTTCCAATCCGCGCTGCTCGACGAGAACACGCTGGTCGTCGCCTACGACCACAAGCGCGGCGAGGCGCGCGCGCCACTGCATCGCGGCGAGACCTTTGACCAGCGCAAGGCCGAGGGCAAGGGCGACTGCGTGAACTGCCGCGCCTGCGTCGTTGTCTGCCCCACCGGCATTGACATCCGCAACGGCGTGCAGATGGAGTGCGTGAACTGCACCGCGTGCATTGACGCGTGTGACCACATCATGGACAAGGTCGGCCGCCCGCACGGACTCATCCGCTACGCCTCGCTCAACAACATCGCCACGGGCGAGCGGCAGCGGTTCACCCCGCGCATGAAGCTCTACTCGCTCGTGCTCACCGGGTTGATCTCGTTGTTCCTCTACCTCGTCTTCACCCGCAGCGACGTGGAGACCTCCTTCATTCGCGCGCCCGGCTCGCTGTTCCAGACCACCGCCGACGGTAAAATTGAAAACCTTTACACGGTCAAGGTCGTGAACAAAACCATGCATGACATCCCCGTCGAACTGCGCCTCGAAAACATCCAGGGCAAGGTGAAGGTGATGGGGGCCGCCGATTTCACCGCGCCCGCCGCGAAGCTCGTGCAGACTTCCGTGCTGGTGGAGCTTGATCCACAGGTCGTGAAAGGCGCCAACACTCCGCTCAAGATCGGCATTTACTCGAAAGGCAGACTGCTGGAGATCGTGAGCACCTCCTTCGTCGGCCCGCGCAGATGAACACCATGAAATCCATCCTCCGCAATCCCTGGCCCTACGCGATCACCGCGTGGTTCGTTGTCTTCATCAGCGGCATCGTCGCGTGGGTTGCTTTCGCGATGCGGCAGAGCAGCGAACTCGTCCGCAGTGATTACTACGAGCATGAAATCCGCTACCAGCAGCAGATTGAGCGTCTGGGGCGCACGCAACCCGTCGCCGCGCAGGCCACCGCCGCCTATGACCCGGTTCAGCAGCGCATCACCGTGACCGTGCCGGACGGCCACGCGGCGCGGGCCACGGGCGTAATCCATTTTTACCGCCCGTCCGACGCCAAGCTCGACCGGAGACTGCCCTTGAACGTGGACACCGCCGGCACACAGACCATGGACGCGAAAGCGCTCCGGCCCGGCCTCTGGAAAGTCCGCGTGCAGTGGAAAGTCGGCGGCGAGGAATTCTTCTTCGACCGTCCCATTCTCATCGCGCCGCAATCCTGAACCGCCATGGAACTCTGGACTGCCTTCCTTCTCGGCCTCGTGGGCAGCGCCCATTGCGCCGGCATGTGCGGCCCGCTTGCGCTCGCCCTGCCCGCGACGGGCAACACCCGCGCCGCCTTCCTCGCCGGACGGCTGCTCTACAACCTTGGCCGCATCCTCACCTACGCCGCGCTCGGCGCGATCTTCGGCCTCATCGGCCAGGGCTTCGCACTCGCCGGTTTGCAACGGTGGGTTTCTCTCGTTGCGGGCGCGACGATTCTCATCAGCCTTGTCGCCTCGGCGCGCTTCGGCCTCGGCATTCCCGCAACGAGCGCCGTCGGCTGGCTCAAGTCGGGTTTTGGAAAATTGTTGCAACAACGCTCACTCGCCTCCGTGTTCGCCCTCGGCCTGCTCAACGGCCTCCTGCCCTGCGGCCTTGTCTACGTGGCGGCGGCGGGCGCGACGGCCAGCGGGCATTTTCTGCTGGGCCTCGAATCCATGGTCGCTTTCGGACTCGGCACCGTGCCGATGATGCTCGCCTTCGGGCTGGTGGGGCCGAAGCTTCAGTTCGCGCTGCGCTTCAAACTCCAGCGCCTCATCCCCGCGAGCCTCGCGGTCGTCGGCACGCTGCTAATCCTGCGCGGCCTTGCGCTCGGCATCCCGTATTTGAGCCCGGATTTGTCAGCGGGAAAGGCGGCGTGCCCCGCCTGTCATGCGGACGGCACTCTCGCAAGGCACTGAAACGGCGAACGACGGGCCGCCAGTTCGCAACTACTTCCAGTCATCCGTGCGGAAGGGCGTGGCGGGCAGGCCCGCGCCGTTGATGAGGCTCCACACGGGGTTGTCCGCCCACGCGTAGCGCACGGCGGCGGGTTTTGGCACGGCGGGATGCGAGACAATCACCTTGTCGCCCTCGATGCGCGCGTTGGCCCAGACGAATTTTTTGTCCGCGCCCGCGATGGCAAAGCCCTTCAACGCCTTGTCCGTCGCGCGCAGCCCGCCGCTGGTCTCCTTGAACGAAATGATGATCTCGCTGCCGCGCGTGCGATGGCCGGCCGGCAGCGGGCCGGAGCCGGGGAACTGTTCGCGCTCATACACGTCGTCCAGCGCCCACAGTGCGAGGCGGTGGCCGACCTCCTGTTTGTTCTTCGGGTGAATGTCCTTCTCCTCGCCGAGGCCGAGCGTGATGGCCATACCGGTGTGCGGCACCTTGAGCGTCTTGAGCATCTCCTCGCGCACCGTCGTCCAGCCGGTGTTCTCGACCGGCTCCTTCTGCGGAGCCTTGAAGTCCGGCAACTGCACCCAGGCGAACGCGAACTCGCTCCCCCAGCGCGTGCGCCAGTCCTTGATCATCGTCGCCAGTTGCAGGCCGTAAAGGTTCGCAAAGGGTTTCCCCGCGTTGCTCTCGCCCTGATACCAGATCGCACCGCGGATCGCGTAGCCGACGATGGGCGCGATCATGCCGTTGTAGAGCGTGGCCGGATGATTCTGGTTGAAGCGCGGATCCACGGGCTTCTGCGGCCCGCGCGGGACGGCCTTGCTCGCGGCCTTGGCCTTCTTCACGTTCTCCTTCCACGCGGCGACCTGCTTTTCGTAGTTCGCCAGCGCGGTTTTTTCATTCCACGGCTGCGCGGTGAGCTTGTTCCACGGCTCGGAGATGGTCTTGTATTCGGGCAGCTTCGCCTGCGCGTCCATGCTCGTCCATGCCTCGACGGCCGTGCCGCCGTAGGAGGAGTTGATCAGGCCGACGGGCACCCTCAACTGCTGGTGCAGGTCGCGCCCGAAGAAATAACCGGCGGCGGAGAAATGCCCGACCGTCGCCGCGCTGCAAATCTCCCACTTGCCCCGGCATTCGGCCTGCGGCGTGGGTTGCGGATTGCGCTCCACGGTGAACATCCGGATTTTCGGGAAGTTCGCGTGGGCCTTTTCGTTGTCGAAGTCCTTCGAGCGGTCCACCGTCATCGCCATGTTCGACTGGCCGGAGCAGAGCCACACCTCGCCGACGAGCACGTCGTTCACGGTGAGGGTGTTTTTCCCTTTCACGACGAGCGCGAGCTTGTCGCCGGCCTTGAACTTCTTCGCCAGCTTCACCTCCCACCTGCCGTCCTTGTCCGCCGCCGTGCCCAGCACCTGGCCGCCGAGGCTGACGACCACCGTCTCCAGCGGATCGGCCCAGCCCCAGATTTTGATCGCGGCGTTCTGCTGGAGCACCATGTGGTCGGAGAAAATCGCCGGCAGCCGCACGTCGGCGAGCGCGGAGTGAAGTGCCAGGGCGAACAGGCACGCCAAAACGGGAAGTGACGGGAGTGAACGTGGCAAAGCTGAAATATGAGTTTTCATGTGTGCGGCCAAGCTAACGAAACGCCGGGCGCAGGGAAAGCCGAATTATCACCCGCTTCGCTTTTGACATCGGCGGTGCGCTCCGGCTAAATCCGCGGCGTGTTCGCCCTGCTGAAACCCGCGCCGGATGCGCCGCGCCTGCCCGCCGGGCGCGTTGACCCCGAATACCGCCGCCTGCGCTGGCAGGTGTTCGCGGGCATCTTCGTCGGCTACGCGGCGTATTATCTGGTGCGGAAAAATTTTGCGCTGGCGATGCCCGACATCCTCAAGGAATACCCGCAATACACCAAGGCGCAGCTCGGCACGGCGATGACCGGCCTCTCCATCGCCTACGGCGTGTCGAAGTTCCTCATGGGCTCGGTCTCGGACAAAAGCAACCCGCGCTGGTTCATGCCGCTGGGGCTGCTGCTCTCGTGCGCGGTGCTGCTGGTGTTCGGCTTCGTGAAGGCGGTGTATGCGTCGCTCTTTCTCATGATCGCGCTGCAGTCGCTCAACGGCTGGGTCAACGGCATGGGCTGGCCGCCGTGTGGCAAGACGATGGTCCACTGGTGGAGCACGAAGGAGCGCGGTCGCATCGTCGCGCTCTGGAATGTCGCGCACAACGTCGGC
>JACRJY010000171.1 GCA_016235585.1 Verrucomicrobiota bacterium
CGAACTTGAGCGCGGCGGCGGCGGTGCGCTTGCCGTTGCGCGTCTGGAGCATGAAGAGCTTGCCTTCCTGAATGGTGAACTCGATGTCCTGCACGTCCTTGAAGTGCGCTTCGAGCGTCTTGCGGACGGCGAGCAGTTCGGCGTAGCTCTTGGGCATCACGTCCTTGAGCTTGAGCACCGGCTCGGGCGTGCGCACGCCGGCGACCACGTCCTCGCCTTGGGCGTTGACGAGGAACTCGCCGTAGAACTCGTTCGTGCCGTTGGCCGGGTTGCGCGTGAAGGCGACGCCGGAACCGGAGGTGTCCCCGGTGTTGCCGAACACCATCGCCTGCACGTTGACGGCCGTTCCCCATTCGGTGGGGATGTTGTATTTGCGGCGATAGACAATCGCGCGGTCGTTCATCCACGAGCCAAACACCGCGCCCGCCGCGCCGCGAAGCTGGTCCCACGGGCTGTTGGGGAACTGCTTGCCGGTGCGCTCCTTGACGAGCGCCTTGAAGCGCTTCACCAGCTCCTGCTGGTCCTCGGCGGTGAGCTTGGAGTCCTCGACGTCGCCGTGATACTTCTCGTGCTTGAAGCCCTCGATGACCGTCTCGAACGGCTCGTGATCCTCGCCCTCGCGCTTCTGCACGCCCATGACGACGTCGCCATACATCTGGATGAAGCGGCGGTAGCAATCCCAGGCGAACCGCTCGTTCTGCGTGGCGCTCACCAGCGCGAGCACGGTCTGGTCGTTGAGGCCAAGGTTCAAGATCGTGTCCATCATGCCCGGCATGGAGTCGCGCGCGCCGGAGCGCACGGCCACGAGCAGCGGCATCCCGCTGGTCGCGCCGAACTTGGTGCCCATGATTTTCTCCATGTTGGCGATGCCCGCCTCCATCTGCGCCTGAAGCTCCTTCGGGTAGGTGCGCTTGTTGGCGTAGTAATACGTGCAGACCTCGGTGGTGATGGTAAAGCCCGGCGGCACCGGCAGGCCGATGCGCGTCATCTCCGCGAGGTTCGCGCCCTTGCCGCCGAGGAGCGGCTTCATCGAGCCGTCGCCATCGGCCTTCTTGTTGCCCCATGTGTAGACGTATTTCTGTGATTTGGCCATATGCAATGCTCGTGTAATTGTCGGTTTTTGACGGAATTTCCGAAGAAACGAGCGGCGAATCTAACAAAGGGCGAAGGGGTGTCAACGGTCGAGTTGGCCGCGAGACACGCCGGGCGCATCCCGGGTTGACTCAAATTAAATGTTGTTGCCGGGGCGGGGCGGTGGACGAGGGAACCGCCGATACGTTGGCTCGCATTCGTGGTTACCCAAGCCCCGAACATGAGCCTGTCCGCCTCCCCGGTCGCTGTCAGCGCGCCGGTTTCGCGTGGACGAAACCCGCCCGGTGCTGGAAAATCGCCCGCCATGCCCGCACCGCCTGAACTGCAAACCGTGAACCGCACTTTCGTCCTGCATCACGGGAGAAAATTCTCGTTCTTCGGCGGCTGCGATTATTTCCGGCTCTCCAGCCATCCGCGCGTGCGTCGGGCGGTGCGCGTCGGGCTGAAACAATTCGGCCTCAACGTCGCCGCCTCGCGCGCCACCACCGGCAACCATGCGCTCTACGGACGGCTGGAGCGGACGCTCGCGGATTTTTTCGGCGCGGACGACGCGGTGCTCACCGCCAGCGGCTACACCACCAACCTCATCGTGGCCCAGGCGCTCGCCGGGGAATTCACGCACGTTCTGCTCGACGAAAAGGCCCACGCGAGCCTGGCGGACGCGGCGGGCCTCTTCCGCGCTCCGGTAAAATCCGTCGTGCATTTCAGCGTGGAGGACATGGCGCGCGCCGCCCGCTGTCTCGGCAAAACTGCCCGCCCCATCGTGCTGACCGACGGCCTGTTTTCCCACGATGGAACCGTCGCGCCGCTGCGGGCGTATCTGAAAATCCTGCCGCCGCGCGCGATGCTGCTGGTGGACGACGCGCACGGCGCGGGCGTGATGGGCGCGACCGGGCGGGGAAGTTTGGAGCACGAAGGCGTTTCGCGGCGGCGCGTGATTCAGACGGTGACGTTGAGCAAGGCCTTTGGCGTTTATGGCGGGGCGATTCTCGGCCCGCGCGACCTGCGGGGAAAAATTCTCCGCGCCAGCCGGGCGTTCATCGGCGGCACGCCGCTGCCGCTGCCGCTCGCCGCGGGTGCGCTGGAGGCGGTGCGCGTGCTTCAGTCCGACGGCCCGCTGCGCGCACGTTTGTTCGCCAACGCGGATTATCTCCGGCACGCCTTGCGCGCCGCCGGCTTCATTGTCGCGAACGCGCCGGGGCCGACGGTATCGGTGGTTCCTGCGAACCGGCGCGCAACGGAAAAAATCCGGCGCGCCCTGCGCGCGCGGAAGATTTACCCGCCTTTCATCCAGTATCCCGGCGGCCCGCCGGAAGGATATTTCCGCTTCGTCGTTTCCAGCGAGCACACCGCCGCGCAACTTCGCAATCTCAAGGCGGCCTTGCTTGACGCCGTCAGGTAGGACTTGCCGCCGGGGATTTTCGCGGAGCCACCAACTGCCTCCCGTCACTTCACCGCGCCCGCCAGGATGGTCTGGAAGTGCGGCGGCTGTTCCTCGCGGGCGACGATGCTGATTTCGATTTTCTTGAACCCCGCCGCTTCGAGCCAGCGGTGCAGATCACTTTCCGCCAGCCCCAGCCAGCGGTCACCGTAGAGTTCGCGGGCCTCGTCGAAATTATGCTGGAGCAAATCGAGAATCAGAATCTGCCCGCCGGGCCGCAGGATGCGGTGGGCCGACTGAACGGCCCGCGCCGGCTCCGCCGCGTGATGCAGCGCCTGGCTCAAAATCACGAGATCCACCGAGGCGTCCGCGATGGGCGGGTTTTCCAAATCGCCGTGGCGGAACTCCAGATTCTTCAGGCCGTTCTTGCGCGCCTTGTCCGCGCCGAAGCGCACCATCTTTTCCGAGTTGTCCACCGCGATGACTTTCTTGCAGCGGCGCGCGAGCAGTTCGCTCAACAGCCCCTCGCCGGAGCCGAGGTCGGCCACCTCCAGCGGCGGCAGAATCCGCAGCAGCAGGTGCCCGAAGGCCTGCCACGAGCGGCCCGGCCCGTAGCTGCGGTCGAAGCGGCCCGCGACCTGGTTGAAATACACCTGCGCCTGCTCCTTGCGGCGTCCGAGGATGCGTTTGAGATTAACCTGGTCGGCGGCGTGCTCCGGCAGTTCCGTCACGCCGCGCAACGCGAGCTGGACGGCGTCGCGGGCCAGCGCACCGGTGCCGCCGTTCAATTTGTAGAAAGTGCGCTTGCCCTCGCGCCGCGAGAGCACCAGCCCGGCGTCGGCAAGCAGGCCGAGATGAGTGGAGATGCGCGACTGCCCCAGCCGCGTGACCTCCTGCAGCTCGTTCACGGAAAGCTCGTCCTTCTCCAGCAGCGCGACGATGCGCAGGCGCGTGGGATCGGCGAGGGCGCGGAGCGATTTGAGCAGGTGTGACATGACAGCGGGCCAAGGCTAAACACGCCGCGCCCCTTGTCAAATGGCGAAGCAGAACCAACGCCGCAAAAATTCCCCGGCTCCTTCTTCCCCTTCTGCTTCAGCGCGGCCTTGGTCAGCGCCTGCAGCTCGTCAAGCTGCGGCTTGAGCTCGCGCTTGGTGTAGGTGCTCATGCGGTCAATGAAGAGGATGCCGTGCAGATGATCCGTCTCGTGCTGCACGGCGCGCGCCAGCAGGCCGCCGGCACGAAAATGAATGTGCTCGCCCTTCTCGTTCATCGCCGTGACCTCGATGGATTCGGGGCGCTCGATGTCGGCGAAGATTTCAGGAAAGCTCAAGCAGCCTTCCGGCCCTTCGACCGCGTCGGCGACGGGCTTGATTTCGGGATTGATGAGCACGAGCGGCATGAACGCCTTCACGTCCGCAGCCTTGCCATCGAGGTGCAGCGTGGAGGGGCGCTCGACGGCGACCGGGCTGACATCAATGACCGTGAGCTGCACGGCGTGGCCCACCTGCTGCGCCGCGAGGCCGACGCCGTGGCGGTCGTGCATGGTCTCGAACATGTCGGCGATCAGCTTTTTGATTTCCGGCGTGATGGCCTCGATCCTCGCGCCTTTCTTGCGGAGAACCGGGTCGCCAAACTGGACGATGGATAAAATCATTCGCGGGTCGAGAGTAGGAAAGTTGAGCGGCGAGAGTCAAACAAGCTGTCAGCGATCAGCGGTCAGCTTTCAGCAAACAGCCGCGCGCTGAATCCGAATTCATCCTTCATCCTTCTTACTTCATCCTTTTCTCTCCGGCCAGTCGCGCAGCATCGCGGCGAGGTCGGCGATGTTCGGCGTGCGCGCGGTGCGGACGTAGAAACCGCTGGTGGTGACGCCGGTGAGGACGCAGAGCGCGTTGTCGAAGCCAAGCATTTTGCCGAGGCAGAAGCCGGCGTTGAAGTGATCGCCCGCGCCGGTGGTGATGAGCGGCTTGCCCACATACGGGCCGGCGACGATGGCCGCCGCGCCGTCGGTCACCGCGAGCGCGTAGGTGACGGGATGCACCATCAGCGTCCACACGGGGACGCGGCGGTTGAGTTCCAGCGCGAGTGCGGCGATGCCTTCCGGCTCGTGCGATTTCACCGGCACGCCGAGGACTTTCGCCAGTTCGCACGCCTCCTTTTCGTTGAGGCCAAGGATGACATCGAAGTGGCGGTTGAACTGCGTGATGAGTTCCAGCGCGCGCGCGATGTCCGGCGGCGTGCGTTTTTCCGGGTCGCACAAATCCACAAACAGCTTGCGGCGCGGCCCGGTGAGCGCGGGGCAAAGCTCCTTCAACAGCGTCTCCCAGATGTCGCTCATGGCGGGCAGCATCGTCCAGTTCACAAAGGCAACGAGATCGGCGGAGACAAACTTCGCCTGAAATTTTTCCCGGCCAAAGCGCGCCGCGATGTTCGCCCAGGTGAGTTCCTTGAGCGGATAATGCTTGCCGAGCATGATCTTGCCGTCGTCGAACTCCAGCGCATCCGTGTGGCCCGGCTCGGTGACACTGTGGACTTCCGCGCGGCGCGCGAAGTCCGCGAAAACGGGATGCAGCGCGGGATAGCCGAGCGTGCCGAGATACGTGACGCGCGCGCCGAAACTGGCGAGGGCGTTGGCCATGATGGGGCCGTTGCCGCCGAGCTTGGTGCGCTGGTTGACCAGCTCGATGTTCGTGCTCCGGCCCGCCGCGCCGGCGAGACGCTCGGCGAGCCGGGCAATCGTGGGCAGGCGCTGAAACGACCCGGCGTTCTCGCGCTTGTCCACGACGTGGAGGATTTCATCCACGAAGCCGTCGAGGCCGACGAAGGCGGACATTTGGGAGACGGTTTTCTCCGCCGCCAAAAGTTTTTGCGCGCACTCCGCGCGCAGTTCGGGGGAGTTGATCATTTCTGTCCGAAGAACTTCAGTCCAGCTTCACGCCGAGAAGCTGGAGGACGCGATCGAGATCGTCGTCGTTGAAGAAGTGGATTTCCACCGCGCCCTTGCCCTGCTTGTAGCGCAGGGCGACCTTCGTGCCGAGGCGCTCCTTGAGGCGGTTTTCCAAATCGGCGGTGTGAATGTCGCGCGGCGGCTTCGCGACACTTCCAGTCTTGGCCGACTGAATCGTGACCGTGCGGTTGAGCAGGTGCGCCACGAGTTCCTCGGTCTGGCGGACGTTGAGGCCGTCCTTGAGGATGCGCTCGGCGGCGAGCGACTGCTGCTCGGTGGAGGGCAGGCCGAGGATGACCTTCGCGTGGCCGACGGAAAGGCGCGCATCGCGCACATAGACCTGCACGGTCGGCGGCAGGCGCAGCAGACGCAGTGCGTTGGCGACGACGGCGCGGCTCTTGCCGACCTTCGTGGAAACAAGCTCCTGCGTGAGCTGGAACTGCTCGATGAGCTGCGAATAGCCCTGCGCCTCCTCGATGGGGTTCAGGTTTTCGCGCTGGAGGTTTTCGATGAGCGCCAGCTCCAGCACCGCGCGGTCGTCGGCCACGCGCACCAGCACCGGCACCTCGGCGAGGCCGATGGACTGCGCCGCGCGCCAGCGGCGTTCGCCGGCGATGAGTTCATAATGATCGCCCTTGTCGCGGACAATCAGCGGCTGGACGATGCCTTGCTCCTTGATGGAATCCGCCAGCTCCTTGATCGCTTCGGCGGAAAAACTTTTGCGCGGCTGGAACGAACACGGGCGGATGCGCGCCAGCGGCACGCGCTCCACGCGCTCACGGCTGTCCACCGCCACGGGGGCGGGCGCGGGAACGGGCGCGGTGAACGGCGAGGCGGGCGGTCTGGGCGGCGCGGCGATGCCGCCGAGCAACGCGCCCAGCCCGCGTCCCAATGCGGCTGGCTTCGTCATGGCGCGAGAGTGGGGAACGGCGGCGGGGTTGTCAATTGCGCGGGGAGCGGAGCCGGATTTTCAGCCACGGATGGAACACGGATGAAACACGGAAACGGAAAAACGAATCCGAACCGAAAACCGAAGTTCAAACCACGGAAAACACCGAGCACACGGAAACGGCGGAAAAGCAGCGGCCATTACTCCAACTGGCGCGCGCGGTAGTAGCGCTGGGTGGCGTTGGTCGCGCCGGGATCGTTGAACGGCAGCGATCCGGTCACGTTGGTCACGGTCTGGAGCGGCACCCAGTCGCGCAGGTTGGCCGAAACTTCGATCAGATACGGCACGCCCAGTTCGCCGCCGAGGCCGAAGCTGAATTGTCCGCCGTTCAAACGCGGCGCGGTGCCGCCGCCGGAGCCGAGGTTCGCCGGCACCGCGTTGCGCCCGATGAAATACATCTGCGCGTCGCCCGCCGGGCGCTCGCTGTAGCCGTCCGCCGTCGTCAGGCGCACAGCGCTCAACACCAGCGGCCAGCGGTATTGCGAGGCCGCGCCGGGCTGCACCTGGAAGGTGAACTGCGCCAGCGCGCCGTTCGTCGCCGCCGGCCAGCCCGTGCCGCTGCTCATGCCCGCGTTCACCCGGCCCGACTGCGCCGCGAAATCCGTCTGCCCCGGCTCCACGTTCCACAGGGCAAAGGTGTCGCCCGACACCAAACTGCCCGGCTGGTGCGAACTGGCGTCCACCAGCCGCAGCGCGTTCGTCGGATAATCCAGCGTGAACGACGCGCCCGCGAGCTGCGCCTGCACGTTCGAGACCAGCACTTGCACCGTCACCAGCTCGCCCGCCAGGCCGCGCAGGCCGTTGGGCGAAACCACCGCCAGTTCGACGGGTGAAGCTGATGCTGATGGATCCAGCAAATCCAATGGAATGGGCGGAACTGTGTTGCCGCCAGAGCCACTTTGGTTTCCGGCATAAATGACAACGTCAGCAGCCGTTTTTTGCGCCTTGGGCTTGACACTCGTAGCGGAACTCGCCGCCGGGGCGGGCTGCGAATCGAGCTTCACCACCGCGCGCATCACCTTGATCACGTCGCCGGAGTCCAGCGTCGTGGTCGCATTGAGATCGTTGCCGGTCACGTCCCAGCTCCGCACCGGCTCCAGCCCGGCGAGCATCCGCTGGATGATCGTCGCGTCGCCGGTGTCGAGCCGGTCGTTGGCGTTGTTGTCGCCCGTGAGTTTCCGCACGAGGAGGCTGGCGCTGCCGTCCTCCACGTCCACCCCGCCGGCGATGGGGTTGCCGGAGGCATCGGACACGTCGGACACCTCCAGCGTCAGCGCGGTGGTCAGGTTCGTCGGCACGCTGCGGGCGCGGAAGGTGACGCGCGCAATTTCCTCCGTGCCCGCCCGCACGGTGATCGCCGGCAGCGCGAAAGTGGCGCGCACTTCACCGGGAACGGAAAGGTTCACCTGCTCCAGCGCGGAGGCGGCGGCGGAAGCCCACTTGAGTTCCGGCTCCTTCAGATAGGCCGCGTCGTAACGCAGCACAAAACTCATGCCCGCCACGTCGCCGGGGCTGGTCAGCTCGACTGGCACGGTGATCTCACGGCCCTCCTGTTCGGCGGCGGGGTTCACCACGGCCAGCACGCGCGGCGGCGCATAAACGACGGTGACCTGCGCGAAGCCCTCGTTGCCCGCCGCGTCGGCGGCGATGACGCGGAAGACGTTCGTGCCGCGCGCGAGCGTAAGCGGATCCACGCGGAAGGTGCCGTTGCTCAAAATGAGGCCGCCCGCCGGCTGGCCGTCGCGCACCCAGCGGGCGGAGACAACGCCCACGTTGTCGCTGACCGTGCCGGCGAGGAAGGTCTGGCTGCCGGTGGCGTTCCCGGAAACCGGCGAGGTGATCGTCACGACGGGCGGGACATTTTCCACGAAGGTCGCCGTGATGAATTTGTTCGTGCTGATGGTGACGTTCAGCGGATTTCCGGTGCCGGTGGCGTCACCGCCCCAGCCGGTGAAGGCGAAGCCCGCGTCCGGCGCGGCGGTGAGTTCGACGACCGTGCCGAGCGCGTAGTTGGAGGATGCAGGATTCTTGGTCACCGTCCCGCCCGGCGTGGCCGTGACTGCGAGCAGGTAACGCACGGTGAGCACGGCGGGATCGCTCAAAATGTTGCCGGCGGTGTTGCTGATGAACACGGTGTAGCTGCCGGCGTGCGCGTCCTGGGCGTTGGGCAGGGTGAGGTTCGCGTTCGTCGCGCCGGGGATGTCCGCGCCGTTGTAGCGCCATTGATAACTGACCGCCGGGGAGCCGGTGGCCACAACGCCAAACATGGCGCTGTTTCCGCCGATGATCGTGCCGCCCTGCGGCTGCACGGTGATGGCCGGGGCGGCGGTCGTGGTGGACTGCATGACGATGGAGGGCATTTCCAGAATGGCCGGCGCCGGCGGCGAGGGCGGGGTGCCGGTGCTGGACTGCCCGGTCATGTTGGTAAAGAGGGCGGAGCCGCGCACGGTCGCGGCGGCGTAGCTGCCCGCGCCGCGCCAGGCGAGCACCTGAATCATGGCCGGGGAGTTGTCCGGCACGCCGGCGTAGCCATACCCGGCGTCGAAGTAGCCGGGGTCGCCGCTGCCGCCCACCGGGAAGACATTGGTGCGCGTGACCTCGGAGATGATGGGCGAGAGCGGCCCGCCGAGCGGCCCGCCCAGCACCTGCACCCGGGTGTCGGACGGGGCGAGGGTCGAGGTGTTGAACAGAAAAACCGGCGCGCCCGAAAAACTGCCGGCGTCGTAGTTGTTGAGGTAGATGATCCCGCTCCTGACCAGCGCCGCCGACACGGTCAGCGTGGCGTTGGAACTCGTCACTGTTCCCGCCACGTTGGTCACCACCACGCTGTAGCCACCGGCCTGCGCAAACTGGACGTTGGTCAGCGCCAGCGTCGCGCTCGTCGCCCCCGCGAGGTTCGTCCCGTTGAGCCGCCATTGGTAGGCAATCGGCGGCGTGCCGGACACGCCCACGCTGAAGCTGGCATTGCCGCCGACCGTGACGGACTGATCCTGCGGCTGGCTGGTGATGGCCAAGGTCGGCGTCACGCCGCACTTGCCCGCGCCCCGCGCCGAGTAAATCCCCGCGACCTCCGCCGCCGTCAGCGCGCGGCTGTAAAGGGACAGTTCATCAATGCCGCCGGAGAAGAAGTTCCAGCTTCCCTGCCCGTTCACCGGTGCATACGCCCCGATGCGGACGGGATTGTCCGAGGTCTGCACCGCTCCCGACACGCCCAGCAGGCCGTCCTGCACGCCGTTGAGATAGCAGCGCAGCGCCGAGCCGTCATACACCATGGCCACATGATGCCAGGTGTTCGTGGCCAGCGTGGTGGCGCAGGTCAAATTCACCCAGCTGCCGTTGATGTTGAGGTTGGCCCGCAGCTTCCGCAACGAGTGGATTTCAAAATCCCAGTCCAGCGGCACTTCGCCGTCCGGCCCTTTCACGGCGATGGCGCAGGCGTTGCTCGGAATCCGGTCGTAATAAACCCACGCCTCCACGCTGAACGGCCCGGCGGTTTTCAGCGCCGCACTGCTGGGCACCTGCACGTAGCTGCTGGAGCCGTTGAAGAGAAATGCCTGGCCGGCTTTGCCACTGGTGTAGGCCACGGGGCCGAACGCCTGGCCGTTGTTCCCGCCCACGACATCCACGGCATTGCCCTCCGCCGACCACCACGCCACCAGGCCCGCCGGGGCCGGGACGCACACGGGGGCGGTCACGGTCAGCACCGCATTGGAACTGGTGGCCGTCCCCACCGTGTTGCTCACCACCACGCTGAAGCTGCCGGTGTCGGCCAGTTGCACGCTGTTCAAGATGAGCGAAGCATTGGTCGCCCCCACCATGTCCGTGCCATTGAACCGCCACTGGTAGCGCAGCGGCGCGGTGCCCGATGCGGTGACCGCGAAGCTCACGCTCTCGCCCGCGACGGCGGCGCGGCCCGCTGGGCCGGAGAGAATCACCGGAGCCACCGAGTTGGTGAAGGTCTGGATGCTGATATCGTCCAGCGCCCAGTGGTCATACGGCGCGCCGCTGTTCGCCAACTGCCGCCAGCGGAACAGGGTGCTGGCGGACTGGGCACCGGCGGGAATCTGGAATTGCTGCGGCGTCCAGTTCGTGAACGTGGAAGTGTTGTTGGTGGTGATGCCAGTCCATTGCGTCCCGCCATCCATCGAATACTCCAGCACCACGCCTTCGCCGGGCAGGTCGGCCCTTTCCCAAGTCGAGTTGGTGCCGGAAGCCAGACGGAGATAATAGCCGATGGTGCCGCCGCCGACGGTGTTCAATGCACGGGTGGCAGCGAAGCGGGAACCCGTGCCGCCGAACCAGAGAGAGTTGTTGCCGGAAACCACGCCGCCGTAGTTGGTGGCGAGCACCGTGCCGCCGAAGGCCGACCACTGTGGGGAATCAATACCGGGGTCGAAATCGTCGAAGAGGTTTGGCCCCAGAATTACTATGGATATGTTTGCATTGGAACTGGCCGCTGTTCCATAGACATTACTCACCATCACCTTGTAATTTCCCGCATCACCTGCCTGCGCGTTGGTCAAAATAAAGAACGCATTGGTCGCCCCCACCAAAGCGCTCTCATTGAATTGCCATTGGTAGCTGAATGGGCGTGTGCCTGTGGCCGAAACTGTGAACAACGCCGAGCCGCCACCCACCACAGTCTGGCTCTGGGGTTGGCTAACAATAGTTGGAGCCGCCAAAATTGCACACTTTCCAGCGCTTTGCGCGTCGTAAATGGCCTTTATCTCCGTCGTGAGAAGACCTCGGTTGTAGATGGCGACCTCGTCCAACACTCCATCCAAAAATGTCCCCACTTCTACCTGGCCAAGTTTCAATGGAGCACTCACTGACGGCAGGCTCACGCTATTGGTCACCGCTCCAGCAACAACCCCGTCCAAATAAAAAACAAACACATCTCCACGCCGCGCAACCGCCATGTGGTAGAAGCGGTTTAGTGTCGGCGAAAAGGGAATATTCCCCAATTGATGTCCACCATACGGTGCGGTGGGGCCATCAACAAGGATTTGCAAAATGCCGCCGTTCAACCAGAAAATCCATTTGGGGATATAGGATCCCCATCCCGGGGTGTGACCGAGAAACGACTGGGTCGCGTTTATCCGGCGGAAATTCACCCAAAACTCCACGGTGAACTCATTGGTGCCAAAATCCCATTCCGGAGAATGCGGCACCGAA
>JACRJY010000172.1 GCA_016235585.1 Verrucomicrobiota bacterium
CGTTCCAATAGACGCGCGCGGCGAGAATCTGCCCGATCTCACCGTCCTGCATCCGCTTCACGGACTGCTGGTAGTTCGGCTGGTGATGCCGCTGGAGGCCGACGCCGACCTTGAGGCCCTTTTGCTTCGCAATCTTCGCGGCTTCGAGCACACGGCGCACGCCGGGGCCGTCCACGGCGACGGGTTTTTCCATGAAGACATTTTTGCCCTGCTTGACAGCTTCCTCGAACATGATGGGGCGGAAGCCCGGCGGCGTGGCGAGGATGACCACGTCGCAGAGCGGAATGACCTGCTTGTAGGCATCGAAGCCGACGAACTGCGCCTCCGGCGAAACCTCGACGCGGTCGCCGTGCTTCTTCTGGAGAATTTTCAGGCTCTGCTCGAGACGATCTTGATGCACGTCGCCCATCGCGACGATCTTGACCTTGCCGAGGCCGTGGGTGTTGAGGTTGTGGTCGGCGGCGCCGGTGCCGCGCCCGCCGCAGCCGACGAGGCCGATGCGGATTTCATCCGTGCCGGCGGCGTGCGCGGCGCGCTCGATGGTGAGGCCGCCGAGCAGGCCGCCGCCGACGGCGGCGGCGGAAGTGGTTTTCAGGAAGCCGCGACGCGAGACGTTTTCAGCGGCGGGGGATTGCGGGGATTGGTTCATGGATTTGGTGACGGGTTGATTTGTTAACTGCTTGATTTGGCGGCGGTGCGGCGGCGTTGGCTCATTCAATACTTTGGTGACGCGCCGAGCTTAATCCTTTTCCACGCCGCTTGTCCAAAACTTCGTGAGCACTTCCGGCGATGGCACCTTGAGCGGGCGCACGACGCGGAAGCCGAGGAACTGCGCGTCGGTGTGATACCAGATGCTCTTCGGCAACTGCGGATCCTGCTGCTTCCACTGCTTGTCGGAGGCGCGGCGCGCGGCGCTGCGGAGCGCGGCCAGGTCTTCGTCATCCCACGAGCCGCCGCGCGCGGCGTGCGGATAAGGCGTAGTGGACGCCACCCACGGGTTGTCCGCGACCGCGCCTTGAAACTTCGCGTAGCTGTCGGCGGCGTATTGGTCAATCACCCACTCGATGACGTTGCCGTGCATGTCGTGCAAACCCCACGGGTTCGGCTTTTTCAGGCCGACCTTCTGGTATTTGAAATTGCTGTTCTTGGCGAACCACGCGTAGTCCTTCGCCACCGCCGGGTCGTCGCCCCACGAGTAGGCTGTCGTCGTGCCGGCGCGGCAGGCGTATTCCCACTCGGCCTCGGTCGGCAGGCGGTAGAACTGCCCGGTGCGCGCCGAGAGCCACTGGCAGTATTTGTTCGCCGCGTGCTGCGTCATGCTGATGGCGGGATAGCCGTCCTTGCCCATGCCGAAGCTCATCTCGACGTAGGGCTTGGTGGGCCGGCTCACGGCGTCCACGACGTTTTCGCCGTTGATCTGGGCGGCGGCGGGCGCGGACTTGCGCGGCTCCTCGGGATACATGAACAGCTCGTATTCGTTCCACGTCACCTCGCACTTGCCCATCCAGAACGGATCCACCTTCACCTTGCGCGACGGGCCTTCGTCGGCCTTGCGACCAGCCTCGGAGGCCGGGCTGCCCATCGTGAACTCGCCCGGCGCGATGGCAATCATGTCGAACGAAATCTCCGTGCCGGGAATCTTCGTCGTGTAGTTCTTCATGTCGCCCGCCGCTTTCTCCTTCAAGTTGCCGAGAATCGTCTTGTGCATCGCGGCGACGATGGCGGTCTCGTCGGCCGCCGCTTCCTCGGCCTTGCGGGCGGTGAGCTTCACGCCGTCCGGCCACGCCGCGCCCTGGTCAATCCACGCCCGGAGCAGCTCGCGCTGTTCCTTCGGCAGCGGGCCGCCCTTGTTCTTCGGCGGCATGAGCTTGTCGTCATCCACCGGCACGGTCGTGCTGGTGTAAAGCGAGCTTTTCGCCGAATCGCCGGGGACAATCGCCGGGCCGCCGTCGCCGGTGGTGAAGGCGTCCGCTTTCGTCTCCAGCTTCAAGCCGCCCTTGGCGTGGCCCTCGCGGTGGCAGGACACGCAGTTGAACTCCAGAATCGGCTGGATGTCCTTCACAAAGTCCGCCTTCTTCACCTGCTTGAGCGCGACGCCGTCGGGCCACTTCGCGCCCTGGGCAATCCAGTCGCGCAGCAGCGTGGTCTGCTCCTTGGTGAGCTTGTCACCCTTGGGCGGCATCACGTCGTCGTGGTCGGGCGGCAGGATGGTGCTGGTGTAGAGCGGGCTTTTGTCCGGCTGGCCGGGGACCAGCGCGGTGCCGTCCTCACCGCCCTTGAGCGCGTCGTCACGGGTGATGAGGCGCAGCTTGCCCTTGGGCTTCTCGTCGCCGTGGCAGCTCAAACAGTTGGCTTCGAGGATGGGTTTGATCTGGCGGTTGAAATCCACGTCAGCGGCGGAAAGGCGCGGCGCGGCAGCGGACAGCGCCAGCAGGGCGAGAATCGAAACAATGCTAAAATTATTCATCATTGGTAGCGCGGGAGGTTAAGCCCGCGCGGTTCATTGTCAACTCTGGGCGGGTTCGACGGCGGCGCGGCGGGGGTTATTTGAAGGACGGAAACAACTGGGCCAAAGGAGTGCTGCGCCATGGTCTTGCGCGAAGCTTGGAGCCATGCCGCCCGCATTCCGCTCCGTCATCCCCGCCAACCGGACTCCTACTGCTCCTTCTTCGCGTCGGCGGGCTTGGCGTCGTCCGGCTTCGGCTCCTCTTTTTTCTCGGCGAGGAGGTCGGCGCGGTTTTTGAGGAGCGCGTCGAACGTGAACTTGGAAACCTGATACGTCCATTTCTCGAAGCGCTTTTCCTGCGCGAGCTTTTCCTCGAGCGCCTTGCGCTTGTCGGCGAATTCCTTGTCGAGCTTCGCCTTGTCCTCCGGCTTCTCGTCCTTGCCGGGCGTGCGCTCCTTGGCGAGCGTGGCGTTGACGGCGACGGTCAGGCCGTAGTTCTCGGCATTCGTCTTGCCGCCGATTTTCAACGTGTATTCAAACCCGTCAAACGTCGTGGCGACGACGACGGTGGGCTGGTCGAGGCCGGTCTGCTCCGGCTTCGCGTCGGCGGCAAACACGTCGTCAAAGCTGGGCGAGGCGAGCGGGCTGGAGACGCCGGAGGCCTTGCCGGAATCGAGCTTCTCGTCGGCCTTGGCGTCGGCCAGCTTCCACTCGGTGGCGGCCTCGGAGTCGCGGGTGAGCTTCCATGAGTTCGTGGCGACGGTCGCGGTCAGGGCGATTTCCTTCACTTTCTCGACGTGGAAGAATTCCTTGTCGAGCCAGTCGGCGGGCTTCGCCTCGATGTTGCTGAAGGTCTCGTTCACCAGCGCGACGGAGCCGGCGCTGGCCTGATCCATCACGAAACGGCCGATGGGAAAATCACCGCCGCCGAACGGGCTGGGGCTGGCGCCTTCCGATTTCTTGGAATACTTCTTGCCGAGCATGAGCGAGCGGAGCGCCTTGCCCGACTTGTCGCGCAACTCGACGGCGGTGCCGCTGCCCTCGCCCTTGCCGGGGGCGAGCAGCTCCATGCGGCCAAACTGCGACGGGCCGACGGGCTCAAGCTGGGCCACCTTCTGCTCGGCGAGCTTGGCGAGGAATTCGCGGATGTTGTTGAAGTTCGCCGCGTAATCCTGGCGATCCTTGACGGCCCACGCGTCGTCCTTTTTGCGGAGCGTGAGTTCGCCGGCGGTCTGCTTGATGGAAATCTCGGCGACATCGTTCACCGGCAGGTTGGCGAGCCACTTCTGGCCGACACCGGCGGCGGGAGTGCGCCAGTCCTGCTGGTTGCGCTTGTAGAGCATGAGGCCGCCGCCGCCGAGCAGCGCGACGAGGACGAGGAGGGTGAGGAATTGATTGCGATTCATTTGGCCGCCGTGCGTTTGCGTTTGAGCACCGCGAGGCCGATGCCGGAGAGGGTGACGAGGAACGGCATTCCCGCGATGTTGAAGAGCTTGATCTGGTTTTCCATCGAGTCAATTTCGCGGCGCAGGCTCTTGCGGACCTCCTTCAGCTCGATCTTGGCCTGGCGCTCGGTCTCGCGGAATTTCTCGATTTCCTTCTGCTGCTCCGGCGAGACGATGAAGCGCTGGCCCTTCTCCTTGTTGCGCTGGAGCTCGTTGAGGCGCGCCTGCGTCTGCGCGAGGCTGGCCTCGATTTCCTTGATCTTGCTCTGGAACTGCGACTCCGCGCGGGCCTGCATCTCGCGCACGCGCGTGAACGGGCGGGCCATCGTCGCGCGGCTGCGGACGCCGATGAGGTTGCTGTCGCCGGTCATCTGCTCTACGAAATTCTGCGCGAGGTTCAAGTTGCCGTTGCGCGGGATGATGACGCGCTGGCCGAAAAAATCCTGCACTTGCACGCAGAAGTTGTCGTTCAGGATGTCGGCGTCCGCCACGAGGATGACGGCGTTTTCGGTCTTGGATTCCTTGAGCGAACCGTCGTCCTTCTTCTCCGCCTTTTTGTCTGCAACTTCGGGGGGCACGTCCTTGGCCGCCGGTTTGCCGTCGGGGAAGGCGGTCTTGAATTTGCCCGCGAGGCGGATGGCGAGGGCGTGTTCCTTGTCGGCGGATTTGAAGTCCTTCATCACCTGCTCGCTGGAAAGCTGCGCGAGGAAGGACTCGACGAGTTGGGAATCCTTGGTGGTCTTGAGCAGCACGGTCTGCGAGAGTCCCGCTGCCGGCGTGCCGGTGAACGCGCCGGGGAAGGGCAGGAGCAGGCTGTCAATCTGCGCCGTCGCGATGTCTTCCTTGTTGATGTTTTGCGGGTTGAGCGAGAGCACGGAGGCGATCCCCTCGGCGCGGTTGCCGCGGCGCATCTGCGTGGCGAGGTTGCGGTCGGCGACGACCTTGCTCTTGTCGAACTCGACGCCCCAGGCCTTGAGCAGCTTGTCGAGCGAGGAGGGCGCGGGCATGTTGCCCATGGGGTTGCCGGGATTCTGATTGCGGGTGTCCACGACGCAGTTCGGGTCGAGGAACGCAATCATCCGCCCGCCGCGCAGCACGAATTGGTCGAGCGCGAACTGCGCCGCGTCGGAAAGCTCGCGCGGGTGGACGACCACGAGCACCTTGATGTCGTCGTCAATTTTCTCCGCCGTCGCCTCGACCTGCTTTACGTTGAACGTGCGCTTGAGCTCGGAGATGAACACCCACGGCTCCTGTCCCTGCTGGCCCATGCGCGCCATCATCGGGTTGCCGGGCATGCCGAACACGGGCAGCGAGCTCATCACGCCGACGACGGGCTTGCTGGGCGTGGCGACCTGCGAGATGGCGCGGGACAAATCATATTCCAGCAGCCGCTCGCGGTCGGGCGAGAGGAACGGCAACGCCGCCTTCTCGTCGAGGCAGCTCACCGAGACGCCGAGGAAGATGCGCTCGCCGGTCTGGAGCTGCTGGCCTTCGACGCCGTCGAGGCTCGCGGATTCTTCGGCATCGGAGTCCGGCTGCGGGTCGAGCTTCTCAATCTTGATGTTGCCCTTGGAATTCTGGCGATACTCGTTGAGCAAATCCTCGACGCGCTGCGCGTAGGTCTTGAGCATCACCGGCGTGTCCGCGCCGGACTGGGTGAAGTAGAAGCGAATTTTCACCGGCGTATCGAGCTTGGCGAGGATGGCCTTGGTGCCGGCGGAGAGCGTGTAGGCCTTCTCGGCCGTGAGGTCGAGGCGCTCCTTGTAAAAGATGCCGATGAAGTTGACGGCGACGAGGATGAGGAACATCGCCGCCACGCCGACCGACGAGTAGAGGAAGGTTTCCAGCTTGTTTTTGTTCATGCGGGGAAAAGGTTGCCGTTGTGCTTCACGAGCGCAGGTTGCGGATGACGACGCCCGTGGTGAAGAGCGAGAAGCCGATCACCGACAGGAAGAAAATCACGTCGCGCGAATCGAGCACGCCGCGCTGGAAGCCATCGAAGTGCGTCATCACGCTGAACGCGGAGACGAAGTCCACCATGCCCGAAGTGCCCGGCAGCACGCGGATGATGAAGTTCGTGACCGGCGGCCAGCCCGCGAAGATGAGCAGCAGGCACAGCACCACCGAGAGGATGAAGCTGACGACCTGGTTGCGCGTGAGCGCCGAGGTGATGCACGTCAGCGCCAGATACGCGCCCGCGAGCATCAGGCTGCCGACGTAGCCGGCGAAGATGACGCCGTTGTCCGGGCTGCCGAGGTAGTTGACGGTCATCCAGACCGGGAACGACAGGCCCAGCGCGATGGCGAGGAAAATCCACGACGCGAGGAACTTTCCGAGAATCGCCTGCCACGGCGTGATGGGCAGCGTGAGCAGCAGTTCCATGGTGCCGAGGCGGCGTTCCTCCGACCAGAGGCGCATTCCCACCGCTGGCACGAGGAAGAGGTAAAACCACGGGTGCCAGAGAAAGAACGAATCCCGCAGCGAGGCCTCGCCGCGCTCGAAGAAGCCGCCAATCATGAAGGTGAAAAATCCCGACAGCAGCAGGAAGATGACGATGAAGACATACGCCACCGGCGAGGTGAAGTAGGCAGCAAGCTCGCGCTTGGTGATGGTCTTGATGTGCGAAAGGGAAGCGTTCATTTCTGTTTGTCCTTGGCGGTGTCGGGCAAAGTGATGCTGCGGAAAACCTCGTCGAGCCGGCCTTCCTCGGTGTGGAGTTCCTCGACTTTCCAGCCGGACAGCCGGGCGGCCTCGGCGACGGCGGCGGTGAGCGCGCCGTGGGCGGTGCCGGACTTGGGCAGCACGCGCACGCTGGCGGTGCCGTTGGATTCCGCGAGGCTGAGGGCTTTGGCGGCAAGCGGCAGTTGCGAGAGGGTGTTGACGACGGCGGCGGACGCGGTGCCTTGCACGCGCAGCAGCACGGCCCCGGCGGCAGTGGATTTCTGGCGCAGCTCGGACGGCGTGCCGTTGGCGACGATCTGCCCGCGGTCAATGATGATGGCGCGCGAGCAGACGGCGTCCACTTCCTCGAGGATGTGCGTGGAGAAGATGATGGCCTTCTTCTTGCCCATCTCGCGGATGATGGTGCGGACTTCGTGCTTCTGGTTCGGGTCGAGGCCGTCGGTCGGCTCGTCGAGCACGAGAATTTCCGGGTCGTGCAGGATGGACTGCGCGAAGCACGTGCGGTGGCGGAAGCCCTTGGAAAGCGTCTCGATGCTCTGGTGGACGACGGATTCGAGGAAGCACATTTCCAGCGCGCGATGCACCGCCTTTTTCTTGTCGTCGCCGCGCAGGCCGCGGATTTCCGCGATGAAATTCAGGAAGCCCCACACGGTCATGTCGGTGTAGGCGGGGGCGCTTTCCGGCAGGTAGCCGAGGAGGCGCTTGGCGGCGACGGGATTTTCCGTCACGTCGAACCCGCCGACGGTCACGCGCCCGGAAGTGGGCGGCAGGAAGCCGGTGAGCACGCGCATGGTGGTGGACTTGCCCGCGCCGTTGGGCCCGAGGAAACCGAGCACCTCGCCGCGCTCGACGGTGAACGAGATGTCGTTGACGGCGCGCTTGGCACCGAAGGTCTTGACCAGTTTTTCGACTTTTATCATTTCAAAATCTCCTGCCGCCGCCAGGGCCGGCCGGCGCTTTTGCCGGGCACGGTCTGCGTGGAGACGCCCCGGAGCAAATCAAGTTTGTGCCGGAGCGTTCGTGCGATTAGACACCGCCGGGGGAAAAAGTTCAAAATTTTTGAACAAAAATTTTGCGAGAGGATTCCCGCAGGCAAAAGCAGCGAACGAAACCCCGCGAAATCAGCGGGAAGGCGAGGGCGGGCTGCCGCCGGTGCTGGGCGGAGACGGGCTGGGCGGCGGGGGTTGTTGCCGTTTCTTTTTCTTCTTCTCACTGGGAGTAAGCCCGCTCCTTACCTCATCGTCGGTCATCACCCGCGGCACGTCGCCATAGATGATGGACATCCCGTCCACCGTGGTTTCCGAAGTGGCTTTGCCGGCGGAGTCCTGCAGGGAATCCACCACGCCCCGCATCTCCCGGTAGAAGCCATCCAGAACATCCGTGGGGATGGACACGCCGGGCCGCTCCAGCATGATGTTGGAGAGTTCCGTCGCCAGATCAGGATGCTCCACCAAGGCGGCCAGCAGGCGGGTGGTCACCAGAAGTTTCTGCCCTTGTTCAATGGTGACCCTCACCGTCGTGCCGTTCGGGAGGATCAGTTTGTTGACCACGGAGCCTTCGGTGACGATGATCGTTCCCGATTTGGAGAGTTTGAACGCCGTGCCGCGGATGCCCGCCACGCTGTTGACGGTCTTGACCTCGAACTTGCCGCCGGAGGACTTCTTGATGTTGGCGAACATGGAGCCTTCCTTGAGATCCATCTTGGCGACGATGTAAGGATTCATGCCGGAGCCGGAGCCGAAGTCGTATTGCACCAGCTTGTCAATTTTCAGTTCGCTGGCGCGCTCCAGCCGGATGACCGAGCGGGTGAGCGCCTTGCCGATGCTGGAGCCAGCGCCTTCGTTCACCCAGGCCAAATCCACCACGCCATCCGCGCCGGTGCGCACGCTGTCGCCGGCCCGGACGTGATCCCCGGTCTTCAGCGCCCGGCCCGCGCCATCGGTCACGTCGCCCTTGGCATACGCCACCTTGACGTTGATCTCGGCCAGATCGGCTTGGGCCAGCGGAGCCGTTCCGGCCAGCAGGCCGGCCATCGCCAGTGCGGCGAGGGTTCGGGGCAGTAAAGGCGGCGATGATTTCATTCAGTCACAACGGTCAGGTTTGGCGGATGTCAGTTGGGAGGTTTATCCGCCGATCCCGGCGAAAAGTCAAGGTTGGATAAGCCGGAACCATGCAGTTGAAAAAGAGACTCTGACTTCAACGCCGAGGCGCAGAGGACGCAGAAATGCACAGAAGGGAAGCCGGTGAGGCACACCAAATTGTGGACGCTGATTTTTTGCCAGACTCGGCGTTCCTCGGCGTTCGCTGCGCCTCGGCGCCAAGGTCAGCCCGAATTTCTACTGCATCGTTCCGGTTAAGTCGCCCCCAGGCCGGGCGGAGGCGGACGAGTTGACGGCGGAAGCGCATTTCGGACGGATGGCATAGGGTGTTCGGGGGAATGGAATAGAGCCGGAAATGAGCTTGAATTTGTCGAGGGACACGTTACTGTCGAAAGCATGAAACCGAGGCTTTGATGTCCAAGAGCTGGACTTTTCAGGGGCTTGAGTGATGAAACTTGCATGGGCGATTTGTTGAAACCGGACATCGCTGTGAACAATCTGACTAGAGCCATCTGTGGGATGAGCATCATTGTTTGCCTGTCAGCCCCAACCGGCCGGGGCCAGACAAACAATGCTCCCGCGCCGGATGGCAGCGGCCGGAAAACCCCGGCGGCACAAGGAAACGGCAACAGTCAAAACAATGGCAAGGGCAAGCCCGGCATTGCCAGCCGGCCCACCGTCATCCCCCGCGACTCCAGTCTGCAATCAGACAGTGGAGCCGACGATCAAAAGGGCAAGCCGGCTTCACCGGGAAGGTCAGACAAGACTCCGCTGCCCACCGAGGTCAGCGATCTGGTGAGGCAATTCCAGCAGGAGCGGGAAAGTTATTTGAACAAGCAGAAGGCCATGGCCCGCCTGAACGGGGACAAGGACGCAACTTCGGATGAGCGCGCGGCCTTGCGCGCACAGATGAAGGAGAACCTGGAGCGGCTCAAAGAACAACACAAGGCTCTCGTCAAAGAATCCATCGTCCGGATCAAGGAGATCAAGGGCGAGTTGAACCCCGACTTGGGCCGCCTGCTCGATGGCGCGCAGAAAGAGGGCCGCTGAAGTCAACCACCGGCGGCCAACCTTGGCCGGCTTTGCCTTGCCCTCCGTCACGACGCGCAATTAGTTCCAAAACAGCGACGGCTTTTTTTCCAATGGTTCTTCCCCGCATCCGCCCTCCATCAATCCTCCGCGGTAAAAGTCCGGCGATGCCATGATGGCCAATCCTCCTGCCGCTCCGCGAAAGCACTGGTCGCAGTCCCGCGCGCTGCCGTGGTGGATCACCGTGCTGACGCTGGCCGTCTACGGGGCTGGCATCGTCCTGGTTGCCCGGCAGCTCCAGCGCGAAATCCGCAGGGAAATCGTCAGCGACGACGGCGACGTGCTTCATGCCGTGGCGCTGATGCTGCAAATGGAGCAGGCCGCCGCGCTGCCCGGCGCCGCCGGGGACGAGCCGGCCATGCTCTTCGACGTGGTGCTCAAGGCTTCGCGGCTGCGCGGGGTCATTGCCGCCCGGTTGTTTGACGGCGGGGGGAAATTCGTCGTGGCGCTGCCGGCGAACATGACCGAGGGCGGGATGAATTCCGAAACCCTCGCCCGTCTGCGCCAGGGGGAAACGGTCTGCCGCTTTCACGAAGACTACCCGCGCTCGTCCCTGTTCCTCTCCGGGGCGGCGGGACAGGGAGTGATCGGACAGCCGCTGGTGGAGACGTTCATCCCGCTGCCCCGGGCCGGCGGGCGGGACTTTGCCGGCGCGGCGCAGTTTTTCATGGACGGGCGCGGCGTGGCAAACCAGCTCACCCGGCTCGACCGGGAAATCAACGGCAAGGCGGGGCTGGTCTTCGTGCTGGGCGGCCTCCTGATTTCGCTTGGCCTGCTGTGGTCGTTCCACCGTTTGCAGCGCGCGCACCGGCTGCTGGTGGAGCGCTCCGCCGGGCTGCTGGCGGCCAACCAGCAGCTGGCCCTGCTCACCCGCACCTCCGCCGTCGGCGCGGTCGTCACGCATCTGCTGCACGAGCTGAAGAGCCAGGCCTTCGGGCTGCGGAGCCTGCTCTCGGTCGCGCCGGCGGCGGCGGACGCGGAGGAGTCGCGCCGCGCCGCGGCGGAGAGCGCGCGGCGGATGCAGCAGATGATCAGCGAGCTGTTCTCCGCCATCCGCAACGACCAGGGCACCACGCAGCACTACGAAATCTCCCTCGCCGGGCTGGCGGAGCTGCTGGCCCGCGCCGTGCAGCCGCTGGCGCAGCGCGCCGGAGTCCGCTGCGTCACCGAGCAAAAAGCCCAGGGCACGCTTTCCAGCCGCGTCGCAAATCTCGTCGTCATCATCCTTACGCACCTTTTGCAAAACGCCATCCAGGCCACGGCGGCGGGCCGCGCCGTCACGCTCACGCTGGACTCCGATCCGGAGAATCTGCACTTCAAGGTCCGCGATGAAGGCCCCGGCTTTCCCGCCGCGCTGCGGGGCGCGCCCTTCGCGCCGTGCGCCTCCACCAAGGAGGGCGGCAGCGGCGTGGGGCTGGCCTTGAGCAAACAGCTCGCCAGCCATCTCGGCGCGGAACTGGAGCTGGCCGAAAGCTCCGCCGCCGGCTGCCTCTTTGTGCTGCGCCTGCCAAAAAACCTCATCGCCGAAAAAACCGTGCTCGCGGACGGATAACTTTCTGCTATCCTGCGCCGCGTTGATTGAGCATGAAACCTCGCGGCATCATGACGGCGTGCCGGCTCCTCTCCAAGGCGTCCATGCCTTGGTTGCTGGCGCTCTGGTGTTCCTTTCCCGAATGCCTCTCCGCCCAGACCCCGCGCTGGCGCTGGTCGAACCCCGCGCCGCACGGGGCCAACGTGCAGGGCATGGCCTATGAGATGGGCCTCACGGTGCAGATCGGCGAACGCGGGCAGATTTACACAAGTGAAGACCTCGCGTTCTGGGAGCCGCGCGCGAGCGGCACCACGAACGCGCTGCGCGCCGCCACGTTCCTCGGCAGCCGCCTCCTGGTCACCGGCGAGAACGGCACCGTGCTTTACGCGGATTCACTGGAGGATTTCCAACTTGTCTCGCTGGGCACCGGCAACTGGCTCGAAGGCGTCGCCGCTTCCGGCACGCTGGCCGTCGCCGTGGGCGACAACGCCGCCGTCTATTCCAGTTCCGACGGCGCGGCGTGGACGGCGGAGGCGATTCCCGGCGTCACCAACTGGCTCCGCAGCGTGGCCTACGGCGGGAACAACTTCGTGGCCGTTGGTGAAGGCGGCCTCATCGCCACGCGCGGCAACAATCCCACGTGGACGGTGCAGGCCAACGGCCAGCCTTTTCATTTCAACCAAGTGCGCTACATCGGCAGCCAGTTTTTCGCCGTCGCCGACAACGGCACCTGCTGGGCGGGCAGCGTGAACCTGCGGACGTGGACGCCGGTTTCGCCCGCGCCCGGCGCGACCAACCCGCTGCACGCGCTGGCGGGCACGAACGATTCGCTGCTCGTCGCCGGCCAGAACGAAGTGCGCCTCCAGGAGAACGGCGGCGCGTGGATGAACCAGATCACCGCCACCACAAATTTTCCCGCGCCGGCGTGGACTTATTACAGCGCGTCCTACCAGGGCAGCCTGTATTTCCTCGCCGGGCGCTCCGGCATGATGGTCGAGGGCTTCAAGACCAACGCCGGCCCGACGCTCTGGGTCACGCGCACGGATCCGATCCGCCAGTGGCTCTGGGACGTGGCGCGGACGGAAAATTTCTACGCCGCCGCCGGCGATTACGGCACCATCCTGACCAGCGAGGATGGTGTGAACTGGAACTTGGAGCTGGTTCCCGACGCCGTGACGAACCGGGTTTTCCTCGGCATCGGCGGTTCCTCGAACGGCCTCGTTGCCGCCGGCAACAAGGGCGCGCTGGTGTTCAGCCCGAACCTCATCACCAACATCGTCAGCACCAACCTGGCCGGGACGAACTGGATTGTCGTGACCAACCCCGTGTCCACCGTGGGCGTCGTGTGGAACGCCGTGACCGCGCCCACGACAAACGATTTGCACGGCGTGGCGCGGCAGGGCGGGCAGTGGATCGTGTGCGGTGCGGGCGGCACGATTCTCACCAGCGCCGACGGGACGAACTGGGCCGCGCAAACTGCACCGACCGGCGCGTATCTCTCCAGCGTCGCGGCGTTCCCCGGCGGCTGGGTGGCGACGGGCGACCGCGGCGTCGCGCTCACGAGCACGAACGGCACGAACTGGATCACGCAAACCACGGGCACGACGAACTGGCTTTACCGCGTGCGCTGGCTCAACGGCCGGCTCGTCGCCGTGGGCGAGAACGGCACGATTCTCACCGGCACGAACGGCGCGGACTGGGCCGCGCAGGCCAGCGGCTCGGCCAGATGGCTCAACGCGGTGGAACACGTGGGCGGGAATTATTACGCCGCCGGCAACCAGGGAACGGTGCTGATCAGCTCGAACGCGGCGCAGTGGAATTCCATCGGCACGCTGACGCAGAAGTCGCTTTACGGCGCGGCGAGCGACGGCAGCCAGCTGGTGCTCGCCGGGCTGGAGGGCGCGGTTTTGCGCGCGCAAATTGTCCCGCGCCAGACGCCGGTGAACTTCCAGCGCTTCTCCCGCGCCGCCGGGCAGAACTTGATTTCCTTTGCGGGCAAAACCGATCAACGCTTCACCCTTCAGCGCGGCACCAACCTCGTGGACTGGAGCAACGGCGTGACGCTGGAACTGCTGGACCGCTCCGGCACGCTGCTCTTTCTGGAGGCGGCGGACACCAACGCGCCGCCCGTGGAATTTTTTCGCGCTTTGCTTGCGCCGTGAGGACGGCCTGCTATGTTGGCCGCGTTCCGTCTGGACACAGCCATTACAACCGTTCAATGCCATGACAACCCCGCACAAGAACAAGCGCATCCGCACGCTGCTGGCGGATGATCACGCCGTGGTGCGCCTCGGCTTGAAGGCCATGCTCAACGGCGCCGTGAACATCGAGATCGTCGGCGAGGCGGGCACCGCCAGCGCGGCGGTGGCCGAGACCGCGCGCCTGAAGCCGGACGTGGTGCTGCTGGACATCCGCCTGCCCGACGGCTGCGGGTTCGAGGCCTGCCGGCAGATTCAAAAAATGGAGCCGGCACCCCGCGTGGTGTTTCTCACGGCGTTCTCCGACGATGAAACGGTTTTTGAGGGCATCAGCGCCGGCGCGGATGGCTATCTGCTCAAGGGGATCGAAGGCGAGCAGCTCATGCGCGCCCTCGAAAACGTCATGGCCGGGCAGTCCGTGCTCGACCCGATCATCACCAAGCGCGTGTTGGGCCGGGTGCGTTCCGCCGCCGAGCCGAACAGCAAGGACAAGCTGGAACTGCTTTCCGCCCAGGAGCGCCGGGTCATCGCGCTGGTGGCCGAGGGCAAGACCAACAAGGAAATCGGCCTGGCCATGGGCTTGAGCGACAAGACGGTGAAGAATTACTTCAGCAACACCCTGGACAAGCTCAAGCTGACGCGCCGCGCGCACGCCGCC
>JACRJY010000175.1 GCA_016235585.1 Verrucomicrobiota bacterium
AACTGAACCCAAACCTCCTCGCCCGCCAGCGGTTCAACCGACGCACGGTGAGGATAAGGTTCTTGGCGGTCTTGGCGGCTTGGCGGTTCAAATTCGACACCATTGCCACTTTTGCCTTTCCGCCAGAGGGGGTGCGGGCATAATCCCCGTCAACTGAATCCCGAAGCCGTTCTTCCAGCATGAGCGCCAAATCTCTTCTCCCCGTGTCCGTCCTGTTCAACGTGCTGTTGCTCGGCGTGGCGGTGCGCCTGTGGACGACCCGGCCCGTTCCCGCCGAACCGGCGTCCGCCGCGCTTGCCTCCACCACCACGCCCCTCGCGCTGCGCCCGGCGGACAGGAAGCCGCGCCCGCCCGCGCTCACCAACACCGTCATGCAGCGGGTGGACTGGCGCGCGGTCGAGTCCGAGGATTACAAGAAATACATCGCCAACCTTCGTTCCATCGGCTGCCCGGAGGAAACCATCCGCGACATCATCACGGCGGATGTGAACAAGCTCTTCGAGGCGCGCCGCCGGGAAATCACCGGCGCGGGCACGAACAAGTTCCAGTTCTGGAAATCCGGCGCGACGGCCCGCAGCCTGGACGAGGAGCGGGTGAAACAGTTCCAAACCCTGGCGAAGGAGAAGCGCGATCTGCTCCGCGAGCTGCTCGGCATCGAGACGGGCGATCCGCAGGACGCGCTGGCCGCGTTGACCAGCCAGATCACGGATGCGCTGGGTTTTCTCCCGCCCGACCGGCAGGCGCAGTTGCTCGAACTGGAGCAGCGCTACGCCGCGCGGCTCGCCAAGTTCTCCGGGCAGACCAACGCCGAGGCCGTCGCCAGCGTTCGCGCGCTCCGCAGCGAAAAGGAGGCGGAGCTGATCAAGCTGCTTTCCCCGGAGGAGCGCGAGACCTACGACCTGACCACGTCGCGCACGGCGGCGACGATGCGGAGCCAGCTCGGCGACTTCAACCCGAACGAGCAGGAGTTTCGCGACATCTTCAAGGCCCGGCGGCAGCTCGACGAGGAAGTTCGCAGCAACGCCGCCCCCGGCGATCCCGCCAGCAGTGACCGGCGGGAAGCCGCCTTGCTCAAGGCTTACAATGAAATCCACAAGGCCCTCGGTGACGACCGATGGAACGATTACCGCTCCGCCCGCGAATGGACGGCCGGCAGCGCCCTGCGCCAGGTCGCCGAGGCCGCCAACATCCCGAAGGCGGACGCCTTGAAGGTGCCGGACATCCGCGATGCCGCGCGCGGCCAGGTGCTCCAGTTGCGCGCCAACCCTACTCTGTCCGACCCGCAGCGGCAGGCGGCGTTCGACGCGGTGCGGGACGCGACGCGCGGCGAAATCCTCCGCGTGCTCGGCCCGGCGGCGGGGGCGACGTATCTGTCGCATCCCACGACCCGGACGTGGATGGAGGATTTGGGACGTTCGCAACGACCATGAACGGGAGTTGAAGGTGGTGATGTGGCTTGGAGCGCCGAGCATCTGCTCGGCTTGAATGCCTGGTTTCCACTGGCCGAGCAATGCTCGGCGCTCCTGGCTGTTGCAAACCATGCCACTACTGTATTGAATCCCGGATTGCCTCCGGCTAATAATCCGGCCACGCCATCAACCAATGACAATCTCGGTAACCAATCCCCGCCCGCGCGTCAGGACACCGGCATGAGCGAATCATCCGCCTCTGCCGAATCAACTTTATGAACACCCGCAACCTCCTCTTTGCCGTGACCGGACTGGCCGCCGGTCTGGCGCTCGGTTATTTTGCCGCGCCCCGTTCCGCGCCCGCGCCCGGCGCTTCACCCGTGCCGGAAGTTTCTTCCGCGGCCGCCACCACGCCCATCGCGGTGCGGGCGGCGGAGAAGAAGCCGCGTTCGACCGTCCTCACCAACACGGTCACGCAGCGCATTGACTGGCGCATGGTCGAGTCCGAGGACTACAAGAAATACATCGCCAATCTCCGTTCCATCGGCTGCCCGGAGGAAACCATCCGCGACATCATCACGGCGGACGTGAACAAGCTCTTCGCCGCGCGCCACAAGGAAATCTCCGGTGCCGGCACGAACAAGTTCGAATATTGGAAGGGCGGGATGCAGATGTTCGCCAAGGCCTTCGACGAGGACAAAATCAAGAAGCAGCAGGAGTTGGCGAAGGAGAAGCGTGCGCTCCTCACCGAACTCCTCGGCTCCGCGCCGGAGGAGAAGCTGGACATGACGGCGATGATGGGCGGGGTGAATCCCTTCGAGCAGATGCTGGACTTCCTCACGCCCGACAAGCAGACGACCGCGATGGAAGTGATGCAAAAATATCAGGCGAAGATGATGAAGGGGATGGGCAGCGGTGCCATGGATGCCGACGGCCTGAAGGAGATGACCAAGATTCAAAAGGAAATGGAGGCCGAACTCGGCAAGACGCTCTCCCCGCAGGAGCTGGAGGAATACAACCTGCGCATGTCGAACACCGCGAACATCATGCGCTTCACGCTGGCGAGCTTCGATCCGAACGAGCAGGAGTTCCGCGACATTTTCAAGCAGCGCAAGGTGTTTGACGACCAGTTCGGGCCATTCGGCCAGAAGCCCGACGACAAGGTCGAGGCCGCCAAATACGATGCGGCGAAGAAACAGATGGACGAACAGTTGAAGCAAACCCTCGGCCCGCGCTACGCCGACTACGAACGCTCGCAGGACTACAACTACCAGCAGCTTTACGCCATCGGCCAGCGCAACGGGCTGCCGAAGGAGGCGACCATCTCGGCCTACGACATGAAGAAGGTGGCGGAAGACCAGGCCAAGCTGGTGCGGAACGACAAGGCGCTCTCGAACGATCAGCGCACCGCCGCGCTCCAGGCCATCCGCGAGGAAACCCAGCGTTCGCTCCAGGGCGTGCTCGGCGACAAGGCCTACACGAGCTACCAGAAAAACGCCTGGTGGCTCAAGGGCATCAGCCCCGATCCGAAGAAGACGCCGTGAAGATTGCCGTGGTCGGTTGTGGCGCGGTGGGCAGCTACTACGGCGCGCGGCTCTGCCGTGACGGGCAGGAGGTTCACTTCCTTTTGCGCTCGGATTACGACGTGGTTCGCCGGCGCGGTGTGCGCGTGATCAGCCCGGAGGGGGATTTTCATGTCCAGCCGCGTGCCGCGAAGTCCCCGGAGGAGATTGGTGTTTGCGACCTCGTGCTGATTGGTTTGAAGACCACCGCCAATGATCAATTCCCGAAGTTCCTGCCGCCGCTCGTCGGCCCGCGCACGGCGATCCTCACTTTGCAAAACGGCCTGGGCAACGAGGCGCAGCTTGCACGGCTGTTTCCCGCTGAGCAAATCCTCGGCGGACTTTGCTTCGTGTGTTTGAACCGCGTCGAGCCGGGCGTCATCCATCACCTCGCGCACGGGACGATTGTCCTGGGCGAACACCTTCGCTGGCCGGAGCCGCGCACGCATGACATCGCCTCGATGATCCGGCATTCCGGCGTGCCGTGCAAAGTCGCGGACAATCTGGAGCGCGCGCACTGGGAGAAATTGATTTGGAACATCCCGTTCAACGGCCTCGGCGTGGCCAGTGCGGCGGGCCTCGAAGCGGTGGAGCAGGGCAGGGCAGGGGACATGGCGGCGCGCCAGCCCTGCCTCACGACGGATCAGCTTCTCTCCGATGCGCGCTGGGAGAATCTGGTGCGCGAGCTGATGCTGGAAGTCATCGCCGCCGCGCGCGCGCTGGGCCACGCGCTGCCGGTCGAACTGGCGGAGAAACAAATCTCCCGCACCCGCGTGATGGGCGCCTACCGCGCCTCGACGCTCGTGGATTTCGAGCGCGGTCAGCCGCTGGAGCTGGAGAGTTTGTTCCTCGAACCGCTGCGGCAGGCGCGCAAAGCGGGCGCGGCGACGCCGCGACTCGCCGCCCTGTGCGCGGTTCTGGAGAAGTTGAATCCTTCCCAAAACGAATCTCGGCGAGAGAATAGCGTTTGAACAGCAGGGGATGCCCGCCAAGAAAAGCCTTTTCCCGGCGGCGGCAGTTGGTAATTTCGAGACACGAATTACACCAATTCACACGAATGAAATCTCCCCGCTGCATCGTTATTGCCGGGCCGAATGGCGCCGGCAAGACGACCTTCGCGCGGGAATACCTGCCGAAGGACGCGGGCGTGATTCATTTTGTGAACGCCGACCTCATCGCCGCCGGACTCTCCCCGTTGCGACCGGAACTGGCGGCGCTTGCCGGCGGTCGGCTGCTGTTGACGGAACTGGATCGCCTCGCCAAGGCACGCGCGGACTTCGCCTTCGAGACGACCTTGAGCGGGCTGGTTTATCTGGGCCGCTTGCAGCGATGGAAAACCGCCGGCTACCGCATCGAAATCATTTTCCTGCGCCTGTCCTCGACCCGGCTGGCCCTGCGCCGCATCGCCGCCCGTGTGAAGCAGGGCGGGCACAACGTCCCGCGTGCCGACGTGCTCCGCCGGTTCGAGCGCGGCTGGAAAAACTTTCAGGCTGCCTACAAACCGCTGGCCGATGTGTGGACGGTGTATGATAATTCCGGCGACAGGCCGCAACTTCTGGAGACAACGACATGAGAGCAAAGAACGGCAAACACGAGACCAAGGCCTTTGCGGCTGCGGTTGGCCGCGCATTACGCCGCGCCGGGCAGGCCGCGCGCAAGACCGCCCGCGCCCACGGCACGCCCATTTACATCTGGCAGGGTGGAAAGGTCGTCGCGCAAAAACCATGAAGCCCGGTGAACTGAAACAACTCTGCTCGCTCGGCTTCCATTTCAAGGAAGTGAATAACCGCTTCAAGAAGCTGGGGCTTTGACTCAAGACCCGTTGGCCAACTCGTCCATGTTGCCTCACTTTCCAAAATCAAGAAAAGCACTCGACGAACTTTGGCTGGAACTGGCGAGCCGGAGACGCCTCACGCATGGCCCGATGCTTGCCTCGATTCCGCACAAAATGCAGATGGAAGGCAACGCATCTGAGTTCCAGACGGTCCAAGGTAAGACAAATCGGATAAAATATCGCAAGCAGTCATCAACAGTTTCGGTCAAATACGAAGATGGCAAAGGGCTAACACTCGAAGAATTCTGCGCAAAAGCATCGGAGATTGGTGAGAAAATGGCGCAACAAATGTCGAACGTGCTCGTCAAAGAACTTGATGCAGTCACGACGGAGACCGGGAATGAAGTCAAAGTTTCCAAGAGTGAGGGGTTACAATACAAACACCTTTTTGAACTGATGGAGAAGACAGAGGAGGATTTCGACGACGATGGAAAATCATTCTCCAGTTTCTTTTGCGGTATGGATTTTTATCAAGACGTGCTCAAGAAGATGCCAGAGTGGGAGAAAGACCCTGAATTCCACAAGCGCTTGAAGGATCTAAACGCACGCAAGAGAATGGAGTTTCGTGAAAGAGAGGCTCGTAGAAGATTGGTTGATTAACACGGGCGAACGCGGCTTTGAAATCCCGTTTTGTCAGATTTTACTGGCAAAGGGTTTCCGTGTTCTGCGCGTGTCCCATAGTCCCTACGAGCATGGGAAAGACGTGCTGGCACTTACCCCCAAGGGAGAACTTCACGCTTATCAACTTAAACAAGGCGATGTGGATCTCGCAACTTTTGAAAAGCATGGCGAACAAATTCGCGCTTTAGTCGAGGCCGATGTCGAACACCCAAGCATACCTCGCGGAAAGGCGCACAAGCCGTTTTTCGTAACGACGGGCACAATCAAAGACCCTGTTGTGGATCGCATCATGAAAATGAACGCGCAGTGGAAAAGGCGGCGCGTTCCTTGTTTGGGATATCTTGACCGCCGGCAGCTACATTCAGAATTTCTCTCCCTCTCTTCTGATTTTTGGCCGGTTGAGCCGCCAAAGGTGAGGGCTTTCCGAGGTTTGTATCTAGTCTAGTGTCCAACAAGTCATTTACATTATAGAGTTGTGGGACATAATGGGGGCGATGCCACGCCATGCCCAGCCACTGACCTTGAGCGATTCGGAGGCGAAACAACTGGACGCTCGCGTTCAAGATCGTCGTTCCA
>JACRJY010000174.1 GCA_016235585.1 Verrucomicrobiota bacterium
GACGAGCTTGCCGAGGCTCTCCTGAATCAGCTTGCGAATCTTCAGGTAACGCGGCTCGACGCGCATCTGGAACATCCCGGCGAAGACCTGCTTCGGATGCTCCTTCGCCACGGCGAACAGCCGCTCGGCGTCCGCCTTGTGCGCGGAGATGGGCTTCTCGATCATCGTGTGCAGGCCGTTCTGGAGCGCGTCAATGCCCAGCGTCGTGTGCAGGAAATGCGGCGTGGCAACGACGATGGCGTCAATCTTCCCAGACCGGATCATCTCATCGCACTTCTCGTAGGTCGGGATGCCCTTCGCCTTGAAGGATTCGAGGTTCGGCGCGAAGGCGTCGCTCACCGCCGCGAGTTCGCAGCGGGAGATTTTCTTGTCGAGCAGATAGCTCGTGTGGAACTTGCCGATGTTGCCGAGGCCGACGATGCCGAGACGGACGTGTTTCATGGGATGATGGTAATCAATGTTGCGTAAATCGCCGCGAGTATCGCCGCCGGGCAAAATGCCGGGCAAGTTCTTTCTGCGCGGCGATGATGGCGGGGGCGCATCTCACTTTTTTTCTGACAGGATGTTTCTCTCATTAGCACCCGGCTTCAGCCGGGTGAAGCGTGAACCGGAGACAGGAAACGGTTTCAACCGTTTCCCGCCTGTAACCCAAACCAAGCCGTTGAAACGGCTTGGTCGTGCTCCCGCCGTTAACACCGGGCTAAAGCCCGGTGCTAATGAAAGGTTGCAATAAAGTGCGATGCGCCTCAGGCGCGGCAAGGCAAAGTTCCCCATCAAAACCTTGGCATCCGCGCCGCGTCCGTGCTTTCATCGGCCCCCGGACATCCGTTATGGACGACACGAATTCACTCATCGAACAGCGCCGCGCCAAGCTCAAATCGCTTGAGGCGAAAAACATTTTCCCGTTCAAAAACAAGTTCACGCCGGACATCGGCTGCGGCGAGGCGCGGGCGAAGTTTGAGAGCGGCGCGTTCGCCGAGGGGCAGGCCGTCGCCGTCGCCGGGCGCATCACCGCGCACCGCAACATGGGCAAGTCCATGTTCATTGACGTGAAGGATCAGAGCGGCCGCGTGCAGGTCTACGCGCAGAAGAATGTCCTCGGCGACGCGCAGTTCGACATCTTCACGCACCTCGACCTCGGCGATTTCGTGGGCGTGACCGGCACGCTGTTCCGCACCAAGACGGGCGAGCCGAGCATCAAGCTGAATGGCACCGACGTTCCGGTGGCCGGAGCGCCGAACTCCGATTCGGCCCAGGCCGGTTTGGAAACCGGCGCTCCAGGAAAGGGGCAGCCTCCGTTTGTGATTCTCGCTAAGGCGCTGCGTCCGCCGCCCGCGAAGTGGCACGGGCTGGAGGACACCGAGATTCGTTATCGCCAGCGCTATCTCGACCTGATGGCGAATGATGAGGTGAAAAAAGTTTTCCTCCAGCGCAGCGCCATCATCCACGAAATCCGGAATTTTTTCCACCAACGCAACTACATCGAGGTCGAGACGCCCGCCATGCAGGCCATTCCCGGCGGCGCGGCGGCGCAACCGTTCAAGACCTTTCACAACGCGCTCGGCTGCGACTTCTACCTGCGCATCGCGCTGGAGCTGTATCACAAGCGGCTGCTCGTGGGCGGCATCGACAAGCTGTTCGAGATTGGGAAGAACTTCCGCAACGAAGGACTCTCGCGCCGGCACAATCCCGAGTTCACGATGCTCGAAGCCTACTGCGCGTTCGGCGATTACGAGTCGATGATGGAGACGGTGCAATCGCTCATCTGCCATGTCGCGCAGAAGGTTCTCGGTAAACTTGTCATTGAGCATTCAAGACGTGGTCAAGCGGGCGAAATGATTAAGCTGATCATTGATCTGATAGACTCGCGACTGACAAATCCTACTGTAGCGGAGAAATCAAATCGTCCGGCTTTAACAAAAGATGTCTCGGATACTCTCCAAGTTGCTCTAATAAAACTTGCGGGTGACACAACACGACTTGAAAGTGAAATCGCGGCGGAAGCACTTCGTCTGGTGTCGACTGAACCTCTGGTGGAGCAAGTGTTTCCGCAACTTATCGCAAGCTTGGAGGCACTTTCGCACCCAAAGACCATTGACCTCACGCCGAGTTGGAAACGCGCCCGCTACAAAGACCTCGTGCGCGAAAAAGCCGGAGCCGACTGGTTCGACATCTCGTCCGCCGAACGCCGCCAGCGCGCGCACGATCTCGGCGCGGAGATTGGCAAGGAATACGAAGATTTTGAAGTCACCGGCGCCGTCTTCGAGAAGCTCATCGAGCCAACGCTGATTCAGCCCACGTTCGTCACGCATCTGCCGAAGGAACTCGTGCCGCTGGCCAAGCTCTCGCCCGACGACCCGACCACGGTGGAAGTCTTCGAGTGCTGCATCAACGGGCAGGAGATTGCGCCCGGCTACACCGAGCAGAACGACCCCATCGCGCAGCGCAACACGCTGGAACACCAGGCCGGCGGCGAGCAGCAGAAGCTCGATGAGGATTTCCTCGTCGCCCTCGAACACGGCATGCCCCCGGCGGGCGGCATCGGCATCGGCATCGACCGCTTGTGCATGATGCTCCTCGGCCAGGAAAGCATCCGCGACGTGATCCTCTTCCCGCAGTTGAAGCCGAAGTGAGTGCGCGCTTGAAACTCGCATCATTTCTTGCGACAGTCCTCTTATGAGTGCCATTGAAGCCACAGCGGAAATTTTCGTCACCGCGTTCAAGTCCTTGAAGCCGCGTCAGCGCGAGGCCGTGCTGGAACGGATGCTGGAGGATGAAGACATTTCCACCGACATCGCCGACACGCTGGCATTGGAGTCGCGTCGTCACCAGCCGCGCCAGCCCTTCCGGCAGGTGCTGAAAGAACTCGGCATCAAGGCGTGAGCTGGCAGATCGAAATCGCCCGCGACGCCCGCAAGGAACTCGCGGGCCTGCATCCGCAAATACAGGCGAGGATTTCCAAGGCGATTTTGGCGCTCGAAGCCAATCCATTCCCGCCGGGCTGCAAGAAGCTCAAGAACCGGGACGGTTTTCGCATCCGGGCCGGCGATTATCGCGTGCTTTATCTGGCGGATACAAAATTGAAACGGATTGTCATCGGCATCATCCGTCACCGGCGCGAGGTGTATCGCGATTGACCGTCTGTGCATGATGCTCCGCGGCCAGGAAAGCATCCGCGACGTGATTCTGTTCCCGCAGTTGAAGCCGAAGTGAGGCAGGGCATCAAGTTGCTCAAGACAATCAGCAGGCGGTGACTGGATTTCTGGCAATTCCCGCCTTGGAAAAAGACATTTTAAGTTGAAATGAGCGATCAAATCTGCTTTCCTCCCGCCGATTTGTTTATGAGAAAAGTCATTGTCGCCGCCAGCTTTGCATTCCTTGGCCTCTTTCCAATCATCACCTCCGCCCAGACGTGGCAGGCGGTCAACACGGGCCTGCCCGCCGACCGGCGGATGTCCACCATCGGCTCCGGCGGGGCGGTGGGGCTGTTCATCGGCGGCTCGTCCACCAACCTTGCCAACAGCGTGTTCATGTTCAAATCCACGGACAATGGCGGCAGTTGGACGCAGATCGGGAACATGGTGTCATCCATCAACGGTTATCCGGTGGCCAAGAATTTTTCCTTTTTTGGCAGCACCATTCTCGTGGGCGTGGATGGCAGCGAGGGCATTTATCTCTCGACCGATGGCGGGGCGTCGTGGTCGGGGCGTCGCGCGCTCGGCACCGCGCACAATTACCGGGGCATGACCAAGAACGGCAGCACGATCTTCGCGCCCAGCCCGCTCACCGGCCCGGCGCGCTCGACGGATGACGGCCTGACGTGGGTGAACCTGCAAAACGGTTTTCCGACGCCGGGCTTCGGCATCTACGTTGACTACTGCGTCCAGGCCCACAAGGGAAAAGTCTTCGCCGGCACGGGCATCAATGGCGTGTATGAAACCTCGAACGACGGTGACTTGTGGACGGCCTCCGCCAGCGGACTGGGCCAGGTGCTGGACGTGATTGAGTTCGACAACAAAATCTTTGCGGCGGGAGGAGCATCGGGAGTTTCCTATTCAGCCAACGCCGGCACGAACTGGCTGGCGATGGCTCCCGCCGTGCCGCAAATCCGGCTGTTCACCACGGACGGCACGAACCTGTTCGCGCTGGCGAACAGCGGGACGCAGATTTACCGCACGCTCGGCAACCAGCTTGTGTGGTTTCCCGTGGTGAACCCGCCGACCAACCTCGCGGAAATCGAGGTGCATGGCGGCTATCTGTTTGGCGCGGGCAACCCGGGTGTTTATCGCGTGCCGCTGGCGGACATTCTCGCCGCGCCGGTGGTGCCCTACGTGCTGGTGAACACCAACAATTTCACCGTGAACGCCGGGCAGTCCGTCTCGTGGACGAGCACGGTCTACAGCAACAGTCCGGTGACTTTCCAATGGCAGCGGGCCATCGGCGCGGGTGCTTACGCCGACATCCCCGGCGCAAACTCGCCGAACTACTCGCTCGTCACGGCGACGAATGACAACAATGCGAACTTCCGGCTGATTGCCACGAGCACCGCCGGTTCGGTGACGAATTTTGCGGGCAACATCACGGTGTATTCCTCTGGCCCCGGCGGGCGCGACACGGCGTTCAGTCCGCTCGTTACCTTCACGCGCGGTTTTAATCCGCAGGTTTTTGCCATCGCGGTGCAGCCGGACGGCAAGGTGCTGGCGGCCGGCAATTTCTCCGGGGTGAGCGCGAATGGCTCGAATTACGTGCGCAGCGGCATCGCTCGATTGAATGCCGACGGCACGCTGGACACCGCCTTTGCCACCGGCACGGGTGCCGGTTCCTTCAACGGAATCTTTTCCGTAGGGATGCAGCCGGACGGCAAAGTGATCGTGGCCGGAGATTTCAACTCGTTCGACGGCGTAACACGGCGCGGCATCGCGCGGCTGCACACCAACGGGTTGCTCGACACCAATTTCCCGTCGTTCGCCAGCAGCACGAGCGTCAGCAACATCGTGGTGCAACCCGATGGAAAAATTCTGGTGGGCGGCAACTTCGTCGGCCTCGTGCGGCTCACTTCCAACGGCACGAATGACCCGACTTTCAGCTACGGCGGCAGCGGCGTCATCAACAACATGGCCAACGTCATCGCGCTCCAGCCGGATGGGAAAATCATCATCGGCGGCAGTTCCACCGCCACCGCCAAGCGGCTCGCGCGGCTCAACGCCGACGGCTCGTTTGATTCCACATTCGAGGTCGGCACCGGGCCGAACGGACAGGTGCTCACGCTCGCGTTGCAGACGGACGGGAAAACGATTTTTGCCGGCCAATTCACCGCGTTCAACGGCATGACCAACCGTTTCCTGCTGGGCCGCGCGAATGCCGATGGCAGCATTGACAGCAGTTACAACACGAGCGTCGGGCCGAACTTTCCTCCGGCCTCCATCGCGGTGCATCCCAACGGCAAGGTGTATATGGGCGGCAGCTTCACGACGATGCAGGGCACCAACCGCCCGTATCTGGCGCGGATGCAGGACGCAACGGTGGACATGACCTTTCAGGCGGACGCCAGCGTGGGCGCGGTGAATTCCGTCGGCCTGACGCTGGCCGGGGATGTCCTCGTCGCCACCGGGCCGAGGGTGATGCGGTTGTTCGCGGACAAGGTGGCGTTGAACGTCGCGCGTCCCTTCGACCAGACCATCAACACCGGGCAAACCCTCACCCTCACCGCCTTCGCGGAAGGCACGAGCGCCATCAGTTATCAGTGGCTCAAGAACGGCACGAACCTCGCCGGGGCCACGGGCGCGACGCTCACCATTCTCAACGCGCAAATTGCCGACTCCGGTTATTACAGCGTGCGCGTGAGCAACGCCTCCGGCAGCAAGACGAGCGAGGCGGCGCTCGTGTCCGTGCTGGGCGCGCCGTTCATCGTCACGCAGCCGACAAATCAAATGACCGTGGAGTTCGGCTCGGTAACGTTCAGCCTGCTGGGCGTCGGCAGCGCGCCGCTGTTTTATCAATGGCAGGTGAATGGAACGAACATTCTCAACGCGACCAACTTCTCGCTCTCCCTGTCCAACCTCCAGTTCTCCAACGCGGGGAACTACACCGTCACGCTCTCGAACGCTGTCGGCACATTGACGAGCGCCGCCGCCACGCTCACGGTGCTGCCCGGCGCGGGCGCGCTCGACCCCGCCTCGTTGCTCGGCACCGGCCCGGCGAACTTCAACTACGTGCAGGCGGTCGCCCGCCAGAGCACGGACAAGCTGGTGATGGGCGGCGGCTTCACGCTGTTCAGCGGCCTGTCCCGCCGTTACATCGTCCGCCTGAACGCCGACGGCTCCGTGGACACGAATTTTGTCTCCGCCCCGGAAATCCCCCAGCTCATCCCGTCCGGCGGCCTGGCCGTGCTGCCGGACGACAAAATCCTCGTCCGCTCCGGCAACACCGTCCTGCGCCTCCACACAAACGGCGTGGCGGACAACACCTTCAGCAACGTTGCGTTCACCACGTTCGGCTCCGCCGGCGTCCTCGGCCCGGTGGCGCTGGCGGATGGCAAATTCCTGCTAGCAGGCGGCATCTCGACCATCAATGGGCAGGATTTTCAGACCCTCGGAAAGCTCGTCCGCTTCAACGCCAACGGCACGCTGGACGCTGTGTTAAACAACAACATCACTTTTGGCGGAAACGCGCTCGCCCTGGCCGCGCGCGACGACGGGAAAATCTTCCTCGGCGGCGTCATCAGCCAAGTCAACGGCCTCGGGCGCACGAACTTCGCCGTGTTCAACGCCGACGGCTCGCTGGACACCACCTTCATCCGCGGCAGCAGTTTCAACTCCTACATCTACGATTTCGCGTTCCAGCCGGATCAGAAAGTGCTGGTCGCCGGCATCTACACCAATTACGCCGGCACCGTCCGCCACTACATCACCCGGCTGAACGCCGACGGCAGCCTTGACACCGGCTTCAGGCCCGTCACCGACCCGAACCCCGGTTCGGGGGTTTTCAAGATCGCCGTGCAGGACGACGGCAAAATCGTCATGGCCGGAAGCTTCGTCACCGTCAACCGCGAATCGCGGAACTACCTGGCGCGGTTGAACGCCGACGGGAGCCTCGACCCCGACTTCCGCACGGGCACCGGGCCGAACAGCGCGAACTTCTTTGCCCTGGCGCTCCAGTTCAACGGGCGGGTCACCGTGGCGGGCAACTTCGGCTTCTGGAACGGCGTGGCGAAAAACGGCCTTGTGCAGTTGCGCGGCACGCCGGTGAACCTCGCCATCACCCGCCCGCCGCTCACGCAATATGCCGACGCCGGCTCCAGCCTGACGCTTTCGGTGGGCGTCTACACGACTTCATCCGAGACGTATCAGTGGCGCAAGAACGGCACGAACATCCCCGGCGCGACCAGTGCGACGCTCGCATTGAGCAGCCTTCAGACGACCGACAGCGGCGCGTATTCCGTCGTCGTCAGCAACGCCAGCACGAACATGACGAGCACGGCGGGCGTCCTCACCGTGCTCACCGTGCCGCTGGTGCTTTCGCAGGAAGGCAGCGCCACCGTGAGCGTCGGCGCGACGAACACCTTGAAGGCCACCGTTGTCGGCGCGGGCGCGATTGGCTACCAGTGGCAGCGCAACGGCGTGAACATCTCCGGCGCGACCAACGTGACGCTCACGCTGGCGAACACTTCGCTCGCCGACGCGGGCATTTACGTCCTCGTCGCCACGAATGCCTACGGCGCGGCGGAGAGCCAGCCGCTGGCGCTTTCGGTGACGTATCAGCCGGGCCGGCCTGACCCGACGTTTGCCTTCGGCACGGGCTTCAACCAGGCGGTCAACGCCATGGCGACGCAGCCCGATGGCAAGCTGCTCGTGTCGGGCTATTTCACCAGCTACAACGGCACGACGGTTCCCTATTTTGTCCGGCTGAACACCGACGGCACTTTGGACGGCAGCTTCAATGTCACCTCCGCCGCGCCCATCAACTTCGGCTCGGCCGGGCCGATCCAATACATCGCCCTCGCGCCCGACGGACAGATTTACGTGGCCGGCACGTTCACCAACATCGCCGGGGTTGCCCGGACAAATCTGGCGCGCTTCGACACCAACGGCGTGTTTGACCCGGGCTTCGTCCCGCCGGCCACCGCCGTCGGCTCAATCTACAACCTTGGAGTGCAGTCCGGCGGCAAGCTCATCATCGTCGGCAACTTCACGACGATCAGCGGATCGCCGCGGGCTTACATCGCGCGCCTGAACGCCAACGGCTCGCTGGACACCGGCTGGGTGCCCGCCACCCTCAACTCCATCGCCGTGGCGCTGGCCGTGCAGCCGGACGACAAACTGGTCATCGGCGGCTCGTTCACCAGCGTGGGCGGCGTCTCGTCGAACTGGCGCATCGCCCGCCTCAACGCCGACGGCACACGCGACACCAACTACGTCAATGTGAATTTGCTTCAGGATGTTTCCCGCATCGTCCTCCAGCCCGATGGCAAGATACTTGCCGCGGGCGCATTCAGCGCCGCTGGCGGTTTCAACCACCAGTTTTTCAACCGGTTCCTGACCAACGGTGCCATTGACCCGCCGTTCTCCACCAACGGCATCGGGGCTAATCAAATAGTCGCCGACATTGCCCCCGCCGCTGGCGGCAAGGTGCTCATTCGTGGCTCGTTCACCAGCGTCAACGGCATCGCCCGCCCCGGCCTGGCGCGCATCAACAACGACGGCAGCGTGGACACGGCCTACGACCCCGGCGCGGGGGCGATCTACAACAACTCGCCGAACAATACCGTGTTGAGCGCCATGGTCGCGCTGTCCGATGGCCGCGTGGCACTCGGCGGGCAGACGACCTTCACCAACTTCAGCGGCACGACCGTCGGCAAGTTCGTCGTGCTCGGCAACGACGGCACCAACCCGCTCGTCGTCACCGCGCAGTCCCAGAGCGACACCGTCAGCCCCGGCACGGCGGTCAACTTCGCCGTGGCCGCGACGGGCATCGGGCCGCTCACGTATCAATGGTATGCGGGCGCGGCGGGCAGCACCGCGAACCCCGTCGCGGGCGCGACGAACAACACCCTGGGCGTCGTCGTCGGAACCTCGGTCTTCAACTACTGGGTGCGCGTGACCAACGGCGCGGGGCAGACCGCCGATTCGCTCAATGTGACCATCGGCCCGGAGACGCTTCTTTTCACGCGGCAAACCGGCGGCATCCAGTTCAACTGGAGCGGCGGCTACCTCCTGCAGATGAACACGAACCTTTCGCTGCCAAACTGGACCGACGTGCCAGGCGCGTCGCCCCTCACCGTGCCGTTCGACAGCGCGACGAACCGGCTGTTCTTCCGCCTGCGGCAGGAGCCGTGACCGCTCGCCGGGCGCGGCTTTGCCCCGGCGGCAGAGACGCACTGCGCTGCCGGGCCGGATGCGCTCCTGTCGTTCGCAAATCCTGATTTGACACCCGGCACATAGTTCGGACAATGACCCGCGCGGCGGCCAGAGTAGCTCAGGGGTAGAGCAGAGGACTCATAAGCCTTTGGTCGGGGGTTCAATTCCCTCCTCTGGCACCACTCCGGCCACGGTTTTGCTCTCCGCACAAGTTTGATTGAATCCCCGCCGTTCCCGGCTACTCTAACCACGACTCACGGACCTCACGCTCATGAAGCCGAAACTGTCCTTTCTGGTGCCGGCGCTTTGCCTGGTGCATTCCATTCACGCCGGCGGGCCTTCCGCTTCCGCGCCGGACGGCTGGAACACCGCCGCGCCGCGCGCGGAAATCGCGCCGAAGTTTTCTTTTAATCCCAAGGGCGGGCCTGATGGCAGCGGAAGCCTCGCCATCGAATCCGACCAGCGCGCGGGCCTCATGGGCGAGTGGACGAAGACTTTTCCCGTCGAGGGCGGGAAGCATTACCGCTTCAGCGCGCTGCGCAAAACCACCCACGCCGATGGCCGCCGCGCCGCCGTCGCGCGCCTCCTCTGGCAGGATGACAAGGGCAAGAAGGTGACGCACGACGAGCCGTCCTACGCCTCCTACAATCCCGGCACCAAGCCCGCCGCCGAGCCGGAATACCCGATGGACAGGGCGACCGACGCGCGCGGCTGGACGGAAGTCTCCGACGTGTATCGCGCGCCGTCCAAGGCCACGCGCGCCGTGGTGGAACTGGAATTCCGCTGGGCCGCGAACGCGCGCATCGAGTGGGCGAAGGTTTCCCTCGCCGAAGTTCCCGCGCCCGCGCCGCGCACGGCCCGGCTCGCGGCGGTGCATTTCGTCCCGCGCAACGCCAAGACGCCCGAGGCGCGCCGCGAAGCGTTCGTGCCGCTGATTGAGGACGCGGCGAAGCAAAAGGCCGACCTCGTCGTGCTGCCGGAAGTCGTCACCTACGGCAGCGGCGCGAAATACGTGGACGTGGCCGAGCCGGTGCCCGGCCCCTCGACGGAGTTCTTCGGCGCGCTGGCGAAGAAGCACAATCTCTACCTCGTGCCCGGCCTGGTGGAGCGCGACGGTCATTTGATTTACAACGTCGCCGTGCTCCTCGGCCCCGACGGGAAAATTGCGGGCAAATACCGCAAGGTCTGCCTGCCGCGCGGCGAAATCGAGGGCGGCGTGATGCCGGGGAATGATTGCCCGGTGTTCGACACACGCTTTGGCAAAGTCGGGATGATGGTCTGCTATGATGGATTTTTTCCCGAAGTGGCGCGGGAGTTGGGCAACCGCGGCGCGGAAGTCATCGCGTGGCCGGTGATGGGCTGCAATCCGCTGCTCGGCGCGGCGCGGGCGGTGGAGAACCACGTCTATGTGGTCAGCAGCACGCACACGGACACGAAGCAGAACTGGATGATCTCGGCCATCTTCGGCCACGACGGGCGCACGCTGGCGCAGGCGCAGGACTGGGGCACGGTGGTGGTGGCGGAGGTGGATTTGGGCAAACGCCTGCACTGGCCGAGCCTCGGCGATTTCAAGGCGGAGCTTCCCCGGCACCGCCCGGCGGACAAGCCGGAGCGGGAAAATCCCATCCCCGTCGCGCATCCGTAGGCCGGAGGAATCCGCACCGAACCCAGCGCCGAGCTGGGCAAACCAATCCGCGTTCACATTTTGGTGTGTGCCACCTGTTTTTCCGCGGCGCATCTTTGCGTCCTCTGCGCCTCGGCGTTTGAGTCAGCGTCCTTTTTTCAACTGCATTGTTCCGGGCAAGGCGCCCGGTTTCGGACAATCTTTCGTTTTTCACTGGAAATTGGGCCGCGTGCCGCAGTTCAGTTTGAACGTGCATTTTCGGAGAAGAGTGGTATTGATGGGTGCGTAATTTCTGACTTCTGGCGCGCACGGCCCTGAATTATGAAAATGGGAATTGTTTCCCGCATCGTCGTTTTGGCGGCGATCTACTTCATCGGCGGGTTGCTGGGGAGGGTGGCGGTGTTCATGCCGGACAGCGTGGCGCTGGTCTGGCCGCCTTTTGGCATCGCGCTGGCGGCGATCATCCTGTTTGGCTACCGCTACTGGCCGGCGGTGGCGCTGGGGGCTTTTTTCTACTCCTTCGTCAGCGACATTCCGCCAGACGCCTTCACTTTGGGCACGGTCGTGGGCAGCACGATGGGAGCGCTGGTGTGCGCCTACCTGCTGGAGCACTTCGTCAAGTTCCGCGCGGATCTGGGGCGCATCCGGGACGTGACGGCGTTCGTGGGGCTGGCCTGCTTCCTGGGCACGACGGTCAACGCCGCGTTCAACGCCGTCAGCCTGTGCTACGCGGGCCGGGAAACATGGGACGAGCTCTTTTCCGTCACGCTGGGCTGGTGGGTTCCCAACGCGATGGCCGGGCTGGTCGTCACGCCGGTGATTCTGGCCTGGGGCGCGCCTTCCGACCTGCGCTGGCGGCCAAGGCTGGCGGTCGAAGCCCTCGTTTGTTCTGCGGGGCTGATCGCTGGCACGCTCATTTCCTTCAACTCGTTTTACGTCTACGGCGTCCAGAACTTTCCGCTGGCGTATCTGCCATACCCATTCCTGGTGTGGGGCGCGCTGCGGTTCGGAGTGCGGGGCGCGACCACGGGGACACTGGTGGTTTCCGCGCTGTCCATCTACCAGCTGCTCCATGGACTCGGGCCGTTCGTGGCCCACACGGAACGCGAAAGCCTGATGCTCATCGGCACCTACATCGGCGTGCTCTCGATCAGCAACCTCCTGCTCGCCGCGGCGGCCACGCAACGCCTCCGGGCGGAACGGGCTTTGCGCGAGAGCGAGGAATTTTTCCGGCTCATCTCCGACAGCATGACGGACATGATCGCGGTCATTGACCGCGACGGACGCCGCCTTTACAACAGCCCCTCCTACAAAAACGTGCTCGGCGATCCGCAGTCCCTGATCGGCACGAATTCCTTCGAGGAGATCCATCCCGACGACCGGGCCATCGTCAAACGCATCTTCGATCAGACCATCGCCACTGGATCCGGCCAGCGCGCGGAATACCGCTTTTTGCGCAAAGACGGCAGCATCCGCTACGTGGAATCCCAGGGCAGCGTGATTCACGACGCCAGCGGGGAGGTCTCCAAAATCGTCGTGGTTTCACGTGACATGACCGAGCGCCTGAATCTGGAGGAGCAGCTCCGCCAGTCCACGAAAATGGAGGCCATCGGCCGGCTGGCGGGCGGCATCGCGCACGATTTCAACAACCTCATGCAGGCCATCCTCGGCTACGCGAGTTCGGTGAAGGACGATTTGCCGGCGGACGATCCGAACCGCGAATCGTTGCAGGAAATCGAGGGGGCGGCGGGCCGGGCGGCTTCGTTGACGCGGCAGTTGCTCGCCTTCAGCCGCAAACAAGTGCTCGTCCCCCGGGTGCTTTCCCTCAACGGCATCGTGGAGGAGACGCAAAAGCTGCTGCGACGGCTGATCGGCGCGAATGTCCAGGTGGTGGTGAAAGCTTCCGATCAAATCGGGCTGGTGCGCGCGGATCGCAGCCAACTCGACCAGGTCATGCTGAACCTCGCGCTCAACGCCCGTGACGCCATGCCCGGCGAGGGCACCCTCACCATTGAGACGGAAAATCTTCAGCTTGACGCCCCGCTCACGGGGTTCGGCCCGGAATTCCAGCCCGGCCCCTATGTCCGTTTGAGCGTCCGGGACACCGGCGTCGGCATGTCGCCAGAAGTGAGATCCCATCTTTTTGAACCGTTTTTCACCACCAAGGGCCCGGGGCGCGGCACCGGGTTGGGACTTTCCATCGTTTATGGAATCGTCAAGCAAAGCGGCGGTGAGATCACCTGTGAGACCGAGCCGGATCGCGGCACCGTCTTCAATGTCTACCTGCCCCGCGTGGACGAGGCTCCGCCCCCCGCCGCGCCCGTCAGCCCGCTGCCGGTCAAGCTCGATGGCAAGGCCACAATCCTGCTCGCGGAAGACGAGGAGATGGTCCGCACCATCCTCGCCGAAGTCCTCGAGGCCGACGGCCACACCGTCCTGTGCGCCGAGGACGGGCGCAAGGCGCTGGAGATCGCGTTCCGGTTTCCCGGGGCCATCCACATTCTGGTGACCGACCTGATGATGCCGCGCCTCAACGGTTGGGAGCTGTCGAAGCAGTTGATCAAAAGCCGGCCGCAGACGGCGGTCATCTACATCTCCGGCTACTCCAGCTCGGAGGAAATGCGCGACATCAAAATTGATGAGTCCGCCATTTTCCTCCAAAAGCCGTTTCACCCCTCTGTCCTCGTTGGAAAAATCCGCGAAATCCTGAACCAGAACCGCACTGCCTGAAATTATCCCATGAACTTCACACCGCGCTTTTTAATATGTGTCGCGCTTTCCCTCGTCGTTTCCTCCCTTGCCGCCGACCGCAAGGACGTGAACTACGACGAGGACAAGGTCAACATGGCTCCCCTGCCCGACCCGCTCGTGCTCAACAACGGCAAGCCCGTCACCAGCGCCAGCGCCTGGAAGAATCGCCGCCGCCCGGAAATCCTCGAACTCTTCCGCACGCACGTCTATGGCCGCAGCCCCGGCAAACCCAAGGGAATGAAGTTCGCGGTCACGGGACTCGACCACCTCGCGCTCGACGGCCGCGCCACGCGCAAGGAAGTCACCGTCTATTTCACCGGCCAGAAGGACGGCCCCCAGATGACCATCCTGCTCTACGTGCCCAGCGGCGCAAAGCAGCCCGCGCCCGCCTTCCTCGGCTGCAACTTCGGCGGCAACCACGCCGTCAGCGCCGACCCCGGCATCACGCTCTCGAAACAATGGATGCGCCCCAACAAGGACAAGGGCGTCGTGAACAACCAGGCCACCGAGGCCTCGCGCGGCACCGAGGCCAGCCGCTGGGCGGTGGAAAAAATCCTCGCGCGCGGCTACGCGCTGGCGACGATTTACTACGGCGACGTGGAGCCGGACTTCGCCGAGGGCTGGAAGCTCGGCGTGCGCGCCGCGCTGGGCAAGGACGGTGCGGACACGCAATGGAAGCCGGACGACTGGGGCGCGATCAGCGCGTGGGCGTGGGGCTTGAGCCGTGCGCTCGATTATCTGGAGCGGGACCGGGACATTGACGCCAAGCACGTCGCCGTCATCGGCCATTCGCGGCTCGGCAAGACCTCGCTCTGGGCGGGCGCGCAGGATGAACGCTTCGCCCTCGTCATCTCGAACGACTCCGGCGAGGGCGGTGCGGCGCTGGCGCGGCGCAACTACGGCGAGACCACGGCCATCATCACCACGGCTTTCCCGCACTGGTTCTGCGACAACTTCGACCAATACGCGAACAACGCCCCTGCCCTGCCCGTGGACCAGCACGAACTCATCGCGCTCATGGCCCCGCGGCCCGTCTATGTGGCCAGCGCGGAGGACGACAAGTGGGCCGACCCGCGCGGCGAGTTTCTCTCCGCGAAAAACGCCGAGCCAGTCTATGCGCTCTTCAAGAAAGGCGGCCTCGGCGTGAGCGACCAGCCGCCCGTGAATCATCCCGTCGGCGACTTCATCGGCTATCACCTCCGCACCGGCAAGCACGACGTGACGGATTACGACTGGGAACAATACCTGAACTTCGCCGACCGGCACTTCAAGCGCGGGAAGTAATATCAGTTCCCAACACCATCGGTTCTTCTGCCGCCGCCCGCCGCCTCTCCCGCCCTCCCGTCACCCTCTCCTCCACTCGGAGTGGAGGAGAGGGATGGGGAGAGGAGGTGCCTTCCAGATTTCACCGGATTTCACCTGGAAACGGTAAAAATCAGGCGCGTAGAAAAATTTCCGCCAAACGCCCGCTGGGAAAATTACGCGCGCAATTTTACGCGAGCAATTCCTTCACCACGTTCCCCGCGACATCGGTCAGCCGGAAGTCGCGCCCGGCATAGCGGAAGGTGAGCTTCTCGTGGTCGAAGCCGAGCAGGTGCAGAATCGTCGCCTGCAAGTCGTGGACGTGAACGGGCTTCTCCACCGCGCGGAAGCCGAACTGATCCGTCGCGCCGTAGGTGGTGCCGCCCTTCACGCCGCCGCCGGCCATCCACATCGTGAAACCCCAGTGGTTGTGATCACGGCCGTTCACCTTGCCGGCGTTCGCGCCGGGCGGCGGCAATTCCACCACCGGCGTGCGGCCAAACTCGCCGCCCCAGATGACCAGCGTGTCCTTCAACATCCCGCGCTGCTTCAAATCCTTGAGCAGCGCGCCAATGCCCTGGTCGCATTCGCGGGCGAGGCGTCCGTGATTTTTCTCAATGTCATCGTGGCTGTCCCACGGCTGGCCCGCGCCGTGCCAGACCTGCACGAAGCGCACGCCCTTCTCCAGCAGGCGGCGTGCGATGAGAAGCTGCCGCGCCTGCGTGCCCTCGCCATACATCTTGCGGACGTGCTCCGGCTCCTTGCTGATGTCAAAGGCGTCGCTCGCGTCGAGCTGCATCCGATACGCCAGCTCGAAGGACTGGATGCGCGCCTCCAACTGCGCCTCGCCCTGGCGCTTCGCGGCATGGCGCTGGTTGAGCGCCTGCAACAAATCAATCTGCTCGCGCTGCTCTTTGAGCGACGTGTAGTTGTTGCGGATGTTCTCAATGAGCTTCTCCACGTCCGTGCTCGCGGTGTTGATGTAGGTGCCCTGGAAAATCCCCGGCAGGAACGCGCTCTGCCAGTTCTGCGATTCCTGAATCGGATAGCCGCCGGGGCACATCGAGATGAAGCCGGGCAGGTTCTGGTTCTCGGTGCCCAGCCCGTAGGTCACCCACGAACCCATCGCCGGACGCGGCAGCCGCGCCTCGCCGCAGTTCATCAGCATCAGCGACGGCTCGTGGTTGGGCACGTCGGCGTGCATCGAGCGGATGATGCACATTTCGTCCACGCTCTCGGCGACGTGCGGGAACAGCTCGCTCACCTCGATGCCGCTCTGGCCGTATTTCTGGAACTTGAACGGCGAGCCAAACCCCGCGCCCGTCCGCCGTTCGGTCTTGAGCTGGAGCGGCAGTTCCTTGCCGTGGTTCTTTGTCAGCTCCGGCTTCGGATCAAACGTGTCCACCTGCGACGGCCCGCCGTTGGCGAAGATGTGGATGACGCGCTTGGCGGTGCCGGGAAAATGCGGTGCCTTCGGCGCGAGCGGCGATGGCAGCGCGGTGTCGGCGCGCGCGGTTGAATGGAAAATTCCTTCGTTTGCCGCCAGCCCGGCGAGGCCGAGCATCCCCATGCCCATGCCGCACCGCGAGAGGAACTCGCGGCGGGTGAGGAAGCTGTCTTCCAGTCGCGGCTGGTGATGGTTCGTCATGTTTTTCAAATGGTGCTGCAATCGCGCCGCGATTTAGGACGGGGCGCGGCCGGGGAAAATTCAGGACGGCAACGACCGTTCAATCGTGCGAATTGTCCAACTATCCTTTTGTTCAGCCATCCTCCAACGTCGGCCCAGGTTCCGGTTCATTTTGTTGCTGATGATTTTTTCGCCCGATGCTTTGCTTTCATTTGCAACGTGCGGAGCGTGTTTTGCAAAACCGGAATGACCCGCAGGTCTTTGGGCCGGTTGGCGGCCTGCTTGCTGGCGAGAATTCGTTCCAGCGGCAGGACTTTCAGCCACAGCCTGCCAACTTTTATTTTGAGCGCGCGTTTCCACTCTTCGGCAAATTCGCCCAGCCCGTTCATGCGAATGGCGATGTCAAACGGCTCGCTGCCCGCGCCGCCGAGCATGGGGGGATTATAACCGAATGGCGGAATGTATGCCGCGCCGACTTTGACAAGGGCTTGCATCAATTTGGGGTCGCTCAAGTTGTCGAACCACAAGTCAACGTCCTCGGTCACGACGGGTGCGCCCTGCAACGCGGCGGCGGAAAGCCCCACCACCATGAAACGAACCTTATGGCGGAGCAGCGACGCCAGCAGGCGGAGTTCAGCTTCTGAAAGCGGCAAAACCTCGGCCACGGCGCAAACTCCTGTTCAGCCGCTCCAGCGGCGTGAGTTCCAGACAGATGAGGGTACGGCGTACGTCCTCGAGGTCGGCTTCAGGGAATCTCTCATGAACGGCACCCACGCTGGCCGCCAACCGGCGGGCCCAATCCTTCTGGTCA
>JACRJY010000179.1 GCA_016235585.1 Verrucomicrobiota bacterium
CGAGGGCGGTCACGATGCGGCGGCAGCTTTCGAGCTGCTCAAGGGCGGGGCGGCGGGCGAGGTTGAGTTTGTGGCCTTGCATAATGTCTTGCTGGTGTTGGACGGAATCCCGGCGATCTTGGTTAAGGCCGAATCAACACCCGTCCGGGCGGGTTTTCAAATGGAAACTGTGGCTGGGCAGAACGGAAAAGCCGGTTCCACGGTTGAAACCACCGATTCGACGAGTTTGGAAATGGTTTTTCATGGCAGCAAAGTTGGTTTGTCGCCATGCGGAATGGATTCAGCCGTCGTCGAAGCGGAGGCGCATGGCAACAAAGTGAAATGGTTTCCATGCGCTGTGGCTTCGACCGTTTGCGGTGTCGCGTCGGCAATTGCCGGAGCGGAAACTCATGGCGACAAAGTTAGTTTGTCGCCAGCCGGAGCCGTCACGGCAACTTGCGGAATGATTCTGCATGGAGACAATTCAAGTTTGTTGCCATGCAGCGCGGCGTCGGCAACTGCCGGAATCACGCCGCAACTTGCCGGAGACGCACCGCAAAGTTACGGCCTCGTTCCGGCTTACAGCTTCAGCACGTTCACCGCCAGCGCCGCCGCGTCCACGGCGGCGCGCGGGAACAGGCCGAGGTAGAGCATTCCGGCGATGCACGCGTAGAGCGACGCGCGCAGTGGCATCGAGATTTCGATGGCAGAAGTGTCGGCGGTGTTCTTCGACCAGTAGATGGCGCGGATGACCCCGAAGCAGTAGTAGAGCGAAATCACCACGCCCACGAGCGCCACGGCGAGCAGCCAGTAGAATGCGGGATTGTCCGCGCCCGCTTCGACCACGGCCTTGAGCAGGAGAAATTTCCCGAAGAATCCTGCCAGCGGCGGAATGCCCGCGAGCGACACCATTGCCATCGTCAACGCCGCCGCCAGCAATGGCGAACGCTGGCCCAGACCCGCGAGCGCGGAAATATCGTCCGAGTCCGCCTGCCGCAGCACGACGCACAGCACCGCGAAGGCCGCGAGCACCGTGAACAGATAGCCGCCGAGATAATACAGGATGGCCACCGAGCCGGCCCGGCTCATCGCAGCGAAGCCCAGCAGCAGATAGCCCGCGCTGGCGATGCTGGAGTAGCCGAGCAGCCGTTTGAGGCCGCGCTGCGGAATCGCGCACAGGCTGCCGTAGAGAATCGTGACGCCGCTCATCACCATCAGGAGTTTTTCCCAGTGCTGCGCCACGTCGGGCACGGCGCCTTGCAGCAGCCGCAGCAGCAGCACGATTCCCGCCGCCTTCGAGCCGACGGCGAGGAACGCCGTGGTCGGCGCGGGCGCGCCCTGATACACGTCAGGCGCCCAGATTTGGAAGGGGAACGCGGCAATCTTGAAGCCCAGCCCCACGAGCACGAGCAGCAGGCCGGCGAGGAGAATGGGCTTGTGCGCGAGTTCGTGGTTCGCCGCGAGCTTTTGCTGAAGTTGCGCGAAGTCCATCGTGCCGCCCGCGCCGAACACGAGCGCGATGCCATAGACGAGGAACCCCGACGACAGCGCGCCGAGGATGAGATATTTCACGCCGGCTTCGAGCGATTGCGCGCGGTGCCGCTGGAAGCTCACCAGCACGTAGAACGTCACGGTGATGAGTTCGAGCGAGACGAAGAGCAGCACGAAGCCGCCCGCCGACGCGGCGAACATCATCCCGGCCAGCGCGAACAGCACCAGCGCGTAAAATTCGGAAGCGCCGCCGTGAAACGAGTCGGAAAACTCCACGGACATCACCAGCACGAGGACGGCGGCGAAGAGGAAGAAGCGCTTGAAGAACAGCGCCAGCGCATCGAACACATAGCTCTGCCCGAAGGCGAACTGCGGCACGGAGGCGTCCAGCCGGAAGCTGTAGCAGAGCACCATCATCACGCCGAACGCCGCCGCGAGGCCGAGCGCGCGCCGCCGTTCCGCCGGCAGCCACAAGTCCGCCAGCAGCACGCCGAGTCCGAGGAGGACGACGGCGATTTCGAGAACGATTAGGGAGGTGTTCATTCTTTGGCTGTTAATAGACCAGTCGGAAAGAAATTTTGTCTCCAGGATAGACTGGCAGGTCGTTTGTCTCTCCCTTGTGAATTTTTTTCAGGTTAAAAAAAATTGTTTGCCCGTTCGTTCGCATAAGCTCTCCTCTTGAAAGCGGAGCAAAGGGTGCAGGACCGCCAGCCATTGCTACGGCGTTGGAAACAGTCATTTTGTCTTTCCAAGGATAGCGATTTGGCACTCGAACTTGGCCTGCCACATAAAACCAGAGGTTTGTGTCCGTAGCCTTGATTTGATTCGTTTGAGCTGCCTTATTGGCTGGCGACGATAGCTTTGCCGCGTTGGTTTGAGCCAGAGCCGGGACATTGCCAGTTGTGATTTTCTCCGCTGCCCGACCTGACACGCAGCCGAGTAAAATCAGCAGTGTGACCAGCAATACAACCAACGCGCGCTTCCCCCTCACCCCGGCCCTCTCCCCAGGGGAGAGGGAGAAACTTTCGGCCACGCGGGATTCTGCGGACGCGCGCTCGAATGTCGCCGCGCTGGCTACGGCCGTTCCCTCTCCCCAAGGGAGAGGGTTAGGGTGAGGGGAAAGCGTGCGTCCGTTCATTCAGCGGCCTTTGGTTGCGAAGCAGTCTTCGCGGTCGAGCGAACCGGCAGCGGGCGCAGCGGCTTCTTCAGCAGCAACCGCTCCGGCCCGGCGTTCGACATTTCCACGATGCCGCTGGCGCTTGCCGAGATTTTCTCCGTCAGCAGGCGCGGCCAGAAGCCCAGCACGAGCAGCGCGCCGAGCAGCAGCGCGAACGGCAGCTTCCGCCAGAGATTCGCATCCGGCAGCGCGGCCCATTTTTCCGGCAGCGGGCCGTGCAGGAGGTTCCGCACCGCGCGCAGCATATAGACCGCTCCGATGACCAGCGCGCCCCACGCCGCGAACACCACGACCCACGAGAAGCTCTTCCACGCGCCGAACAGCACCATCACTTCGCCCGCAAAATTCGCGAAGCCCGGCAGGCCGCAGCCCGCGAGCATCGCCATCACCATCGCCGCGCCGATGAACGGCATCCGCCGCAGCAGGCCGCCGAACTGGTCCATTTGCAGCGTCCCGGCGTGCGCGTGAAGATAGCCGCTCAAGCCGAACGTCAGCGCCGCGAGCAGGCCGTGCGCAACCATCACGAGCACCGCGCCGCTCACGCCGATGAGCGACAGGCTCGCGAGGCCGAGAAAGCAGAAGCCCATGTGCGCCACGCTGGAATTGCCGATGAGCAGGTTCAAGTCGCGCTGGCGAATTGCGACGAGGCCGCAGTAAAGAATGTTGCCCAGCGCGAGCGCGGCGATGATGGCCACCCACTGTTGTGCCGCTTCCGGCATCAGCGGCAGCGCCACGCGCAGCAGCCCGTAGAGGCCGAACTTTTTCAGCACGCCGGCGTGGAGCATCGCCGTGGCCGTCGGCGCGGAGCCGTAGCCGAGCGGCGCCCAGGTGTGGAACGGCCAGAGCGAGACGAGAATGCCGAAGCCAAACAGCAGCAGCGGAAAGATGAACTGCTGCGCCTTCGCCGGGAGCGGCTGGTCTTTCAGGTGCGCGGTGAGCTGGACGATGTTGAAGGTGTTCGCGCCGCTTTGCAGGTAGAGCGCAATCAGCCCGGCCAGCGCCAGCAGCGCGCCGACGCTCAAGTAGAGCGTGATTTGGAACGTCGCGTAGTTCTTCCGCTCGCCCCGGCCCCAGACGCCAATCATGATGAACGTCGGCACCAGCGCGAGTTCGTGGAAGAAGTAGAAGAAAAACAAATCGAGCGACGCGAACGCGCCGAGGATGCCGCCGGTCATCACCATGAGCAGGATGTAAAATTCCTTCTCGTAACGGTTGATTTCCCACGAGCAGCACGCGGCGGCGAACGCGACGATGGCCCCCATCACGACGAGGCCGAGGTTGATGCCGTCCACGCCGACGTGGTAGCTGATGCCGAGCGACTCGACCCAGGGGATTTGCTGCACGAACTTGAAGCCGTCCACCGCCGCCGCCGAGTCGTAGCCGGCGAACAGCACCAGCGCCAGCAGCAGCGTGAGCGCACTGGAGGCGAGCGCGATGAGCCGGACGCCGAAGCGCAGGTTGCGCGGCACGAACACGAGGCCGAGCGCGGTCAGCAACGGGACAAGGATGATGGCGGTGAGAAGAGACATGAATCAGTGGAGGACAAAATAAAGCAGCGCCACCACGCCCGCCGCAAAGAGGAACGTGTAGGTCTGGAGGTTGCCGGTCTGGAGCAGCCGCAGCGCGCGGCCGGTCAGCTCGACCGAGCCGTGCGTGAGCCGCACCAGGCCCATGACAATCCAGCGGTCGAACGCATCGGTGAACGTCGCCAGCGCCTCCTGTATGCGGGCGATGAACCACTCGTAAAGCTCGTCGAAGTAGAAGCGGTTCCGCATCGCGCGGGAGAGCAGGCCGATTTTCTCCGGCAGCACGTCACGGGTGGCGTTCCAGTAGAGGCTGAAGGCGCAGCTTCCGCCGAGCAGCACGGCGAACAGGCCGAAGAACGCGGCGAGCGGCGAGTGGTTGAACGGCGCGAAGATGGTTTCCAGAAATGAGGTCGCGTGCCCGGCCTCGGCAGGGTGGAAGAATTTTTCCAAGAACGCTTCCAAGCCGAAGAAGCCCGCGATGGCGCTGGGAACCGCCAGCAGTCGCAGTGGCACAGTCATCACGCTCGGCGATTCATGGGCGTGCTCGGCGGCGTCGGACTTCGCCGGGCCGAGGAACGCCACGAGGAACAGCCGCGCCATGTAGAACGTCGTCAGCGCCGCCACCGTCACGCCGAGGATGAAGAGCGCGATGTTGTGCTCCGCTGCGGCGGCGAGAATTGAGTCCTTGCTGTAGAAGCCGCTCAACGGCCAGACGCCGCACAACGCGAGCGTGCCGATGAGGAAGGTCAGGTAGGTCACGGGAAGCTTGGTTTTCAGCCCGCCCATTCTCCAGATGTCCTGCTCGTGGTGCAGCGTGTGGATGACCGAGCCGGCACCGAGGAAGAGCAGCGCCTTGAAGAACGCGTGCGTGGTGAGATGGAACATCGCCGCGCCGGGTGCGGTGAGGCCGATGGCCATCACCATGTAGCCGAGCTGCGAGAGCGTCGAGTAGGCGAGGATGCGCTTGATGTCGTTTTGCTGGACGGCCATGAGCGCGGCAAGCAGCGCGGTGAAGCCGCCAATCCACGCGATGACTTCGAGCGCCATCGAGCCGGGAACGTTCAGGATGAAGAAAATCCGGCAGAGCATGAAAACGCCCGCCGCCACCATCGTCGCGGCGTGAATCAGCGCGCTGACGGGCGTGGGGCCTTCCATCGCGTCCGGCAGCCCGACGTGCCGCGGGAACTGTGCGGACTTGCCGACCGCACCGCAGAAGAGCAGCAGGCCGGCGGTGGTCGCGAGCGCGCCGAGGGCCTGTGGGTTGTTTTTCAACGCCGTTTCCAGTTCACCGAAGTGCAGCGAGCCGAGCGTCGCCCATACGAGGATGATGCCGAGCAGGAAGCCGAAGTCGCCGATGCGGTTTGTGAGGAAGGCTTTTTTCGCGGCATCGGCGGCGGAGGGCTTCTCAAACCAAAAACCGATGAGCAGATAGCTGGAGACGCCGACGAGTTCCCAAAAGATGAACATCATCAGGAGATTGTTCGCGAGCACGATGCCGAGCATTGAGAACGTGAACAGGCTCAAGCTCGCGAAGAAGCGGCTGAAGCCCGCGTCGCCGTGCATATAGCCGCGCGAGTAGATGTGGATGAGGCCACCGACGCCCGTGACGACGAGCAGCATCAGCAGGCTCAACGAATCCACGCGCAGGCCGATGTCGGCCTTGAGGCCGCCCACGTCGAGCCAGTTGACGGCGGTTTCCAGCGGAGCCTTGCCAGCGGTGAAGAACAACAGCGCCGCGCTCAAGGCGAAGCCAATCCACACCGCGCCGATGGAGAAATTCGCGCTGCGCTCTTCATCCTTCTGAAAAAAAAGCGTGATGGCCACGGCGGCGAGCAGCGGCAGGAACAGAATCAGCCAAGGTAATGCTTCGAGTGTCATTTTATCAGCCACGGATTAAACACGGACGAAACACGGAACAGAGTCGAGTGTTCGGCCCCCAAGCTTTCAGGAAGAAACTTTGCCGCGCATTCCGGCAACTGAAAATCTGTGTTTAATCCGTGTTTCATCTGTGGCTTAAAGTTTCATGCTCACCAAGTCCTCAACGTGTGCGGACTGGCGCTTGCGGTAGAGCGCGACGATGAGCGCCAGGCCCACCGCCACCTCCGCCGCCGCCACGGTGATGATGAAGAACACCATCAACTGGCCGTCGAGATTGTTGTTGAACCGCGAGAAGGCGACGAGCGCGAGGTTCGCGGCGTTGAGCATCAGCTCCAGCGACATGTAGATGACGAGCAGGTTGCGCCGCATGATGACGCCGAGCAGCCCGAGGCTGAACAGCGCCGCGCTCACGATGAGGTAATGTTCGAGACCCACGCTCATTTCAAATCCTTCTTGCTCAACAAAATCACGCCCACCATCGCCACGAGCAGCAGCAGCGAGACGATTTCAAACGGCAGCAGGAATTCGCCCCGGCTGAAGAGCGCCATGCCGAGCGATTTCGTGTCGCCCACGTAGCCCGGCTGCAAGCCCGCGCCGACGCCGGACTGCCAGAGGGTCTTGACGAGCAGCCAGCCGAGGCCAGCGACCGACGCGAGGCCGAGCACCGCGCCGTAGAGCTTGTAGCGCCGCCGCTGCTCCTCCTTCAGGTCGAGCAGCATGATGACGAAGAGGAACAGCACCATCACCGCGCCGGCATAGACGAGGATTTGCACCGCCGCGAGGAAGAACGCGTGCAGCAGCACGAACAGCCCCGCCATCGAGACGATGGTGAGCACGAGGAACATCGCGCTCGTGACCGGGTTGCGGCTGAACGGATTTGCCACGACGAGAAAGCCGCACAGCAGCGTCAGCGCCGCGAAGAGATAAAATAGAATGTCCTGCATTAGTTCACGTTGAACCGCGTTGATAGTTCGTTGAGGAGCTTGCGGCCCTCGTCAAGGTTTCTGCCAAATCGCCAATCGCCTGAAGCGTTCCAAATTTCGTTTAGAGAGTCAGGATTCGCAGCATGCAGCTTTAGAATCATCGCTTCCATGTCCTTGGGAAAAGGATGTGCATCATGCAGTAACATGTCGGTAATGGGGTGGTCACCAGGTTTTCCGTTTGGCATTTTGCTTATTAGGTTTGGATGGGAAACGTTTCCTGTTCCTCCGCCTCGTCCAGCTTGTGCTTCCACTTCTGGATGCCGGCGTGCGTGCCGCCGAGCGACAGGAGTTTTTCCTTGTTGAACACCATCTCGCCGCGCGCGAGGCCGGTGAGGGAGAAATCCTGTTTCAGAAAGATGGCCTCCTCCGGGCAGACTTCCTGACAAAAGCCGCAGAAGATGCAGCGGAGCATGTTGATCTCGAACTCGCGCGGCATCTTCTCCGCGTTGGCGCGGTCGGACTGGAGGCCGCTGTCGCCGGGCGGGATGATTTTGATGGCCTTGGGCGGGCAGATGAATTCGCAGAGCTGGCAGCTCACGCACTTGGTGTCGCCGTCCTGGTCGCGCACGAGATACGGCGCGCCGCGATAGCCGGGCGGCACCTTGGTCGGCTCCTCGGGGTATTGCTGCGTCACGCGGGTGCGACCGGTGATGGTGTTCTTGAAATGCCGCAGCGTCACCTTGAAGCCGCCGATGAGGGCGGGCAGATAAAGCCGTTCCCACCAAGTCAGTTGTGTGCGTTTGACAATCATGGCGTCGCGGGGTCAGGAGTTCATGAGCATCACCACGACCGCCGTGATGATGATGTTCGCCAGCGCCAGCGGAATCATCCGCCGCCAGCCGAGGTCCATGAGCTGGTCATATCGGAATCGCGGCAGCATCCACCGCACCCAGATGAACAGGCCCATGAAGCAAAGCATCTTCGCGATGAAGATGCCGATGTGCAAAAGCCCTTTCCACCATTCGCCGAGAGCTGGCGCGGTGTCGAGTCCGGCGAAGGGCAGCGTCCAGCCGCCGAAGAACAGCGTCACCATCATCGCCGAGCCGGCGAGCATGTTCGCGTATTCACCCATGAAGAAGAGCGCGAACTTCATCGAGCTGTATTCCGTATGATAGCCGCCGACGAGTTCGGTCTCGGATTCCGGCAGGTCGAACGGCAGGCGGTTGGTTTCCGCAAAGGCCGAGACGAGAAAAATCGGAAACGACAGCGGCGCGTAGAGAATCATCCAGCCGTGCTGCGCCTGATAATCAATGATGCCGCCGAGGTTCAAATCGCCTGCGATGAGGAACACCGGGATGACGCTCAAGCCCATCGCGATTTCATAAGAAATCATCTGCGCGCTGGAGCGGATGCCGCCGAGGAACGGAAACTTGGAATTGCTCGCATAGCCCGCCAGCACGATGCCATACACGCCGAGCGAGACGATGCCGAAGGTGTAAAGGATGCCGACATTGAGGTCGGCGATGACCATCTTCTGCGCGCCGAGCGTCGAGCCAAACGGGATCACCGCGACGACGAGGAACGCCGGCACCAGCGCGATGGCCGGCGCGAGCCAGAAATAAATCTTCCGCACGTGCGACGGCGTGAAGTCTTCCTTCAGAAAACTCTTCACCCCGTCCGCCAGCGGCTGCCAGATGCCCCAGCGTGTCAAAAGCGGGCCGATGATCGGAATGCTTCCGATGAGCGGCAATGAAACGCGGTTCGGGCCGACACGGTCCTGGATGAACGCCGAAATCTTGCGCTCCGCGAGCACGGCATACGCGACCATCGTCATCAGCACGCCGAGAACGGCGGCGATTTTCAGGACGGCGAAGATGAGAAAATTCCAGTCCATTCTAAATCAAAACTTCACTGTCACTCCCGTGTCTCCGAGCTTACCCCATTCGAGGCCTGCGAACGCCGGCACGTCCTTCGCCATCTGGTTGAACAGGCCCTCGATGCTCGCGTAACCGTTCTTGCCGGTGAGGTTCTCGACCAGATCGTGCAGGAATTCCCACTCGGGCCGCGCGTCACCCTTCGGCTCGACGGCCTTCATGAACTTCTGCAGGCGACCCTTGACGTTCACGAACGTGCCGCGCTTCTCGACGTGGGCGCAGCCGGGCAAAAGATAGTGCGCCTTCCGCGTCGTCTCGTTCGGCAAAATGTCGCTGACGATGAGCGTGTCGAGCTTCGCGAGCACGTCGGCGCCGATGCCGCACTTCGTCACATCCTCGCCGAAGACGATGAGCGTCTGGATGCGGCCCGCGCGGATGCCGTCGGCGATCTTTGGCAGGTTGATGCCCATCTCGGTGAAGGCGATTCCGGTGAGCCGCGCGCCGTTGCTGTTGGGATTCTTGTCGGCGTTGACGAGCAACTTGTCGCCCTCGCCTTCACGCGGAACGGAGTCGGTCAGCGCGCCCAGCTTGGACGCGAGTTTCTTGAGCAGGTAAAGTTCCTCGGTCGTCTGCCGCGCGCTCGCCACGATGGCGACGGAACCTTGCGGCGCCTTCACGAGCTTCCCGGAGATTTCCTTGATGGCCGTTGTCCACGTGGATTTCGCGCCGCTCACGAGCACGTCCTTGAGGCGGTCGTCGCGGTTGATCCACTTGTAATTCAAGCGGCCCGAGTCGCACATCCACGTCGAGTTCACCGCGTCGTTCTGCCGCGGCTCGTAGCGATAGACCTTCTCCTCGCGCGAACCGATGACGGTGTTGCAGCCGGTGCCGCAGCTCGTGCAGAGGCTCTTGGTTTCCTTGAGGAACCACACGCGCATCTGAAACCGGAAATCCTTCGACGTGAGCGCGCCCACCGGGCAGATGTCCACGGTGTTGAGCGTGTAGTTGTTGTCGAACGCGCCGGGCTTCCAAGCGGCGATGGTGTTGTAGCTGCCGCGATTGACGATGCCGAGCGCGTCGTCGCCCGCGATGTCTTTCGTAAAACGGATGCAGCGCGTGCAAAGAATGCAACGCTCGTCGTCGAGCACGATGCGCGGGCCGAGGTCAACGGCCTTGGGCTTGTGCACCTTCGCCTCAACGAAGCTGCTCTGCGCCTGGCCGTGTTCGACCGAGTATTCCTGTAGCTTGCACTCGCCCGCTTGGTCGCAGATGGGGCAATCGAGCGGGTGATTGATCAGCAGCGATTCGAGCACCGCCTCGCGCATCTGCTTCGTCGCAGGCGAACTCGGATAAATTTCCATGCCCGGCGAAATGGGCGTCGCGCACGCGATGGCGCCGCGCGGCGTGGTCGGCTCGTAAGGCAGGACGGACTTCGCGATCTTCGTCGAGCCGTCTTCATTGAGCACCGGCTTGCGATCCGGCCCCATCATCGGCGTGCCGAACTCGACGAGGCACATGCGGCAGTTGCCGGCGATGGGCAGCTTCGGATGATAGCAATAATGCGGCACCTCCTGCGCGGCGAGCTGGCAGGCCTGCAGCATCGTGGTGGGCTGGAGCCTGCCCTGCCAGTCGGGCATCATCTTCGGCACCTCGATCTCGCGACCGTCCACCTTGATCTTGATCTTCTCGACCGGCGGCGGCGCAGCGGGCGCGACGGGCGTGGCGGACTTGGTTTCGGTTATCGCGGGGGCTGACATGCTCAAATCTTTCCGGCGTGCAAATCGGTAATGGGAAAAATCATCTCGTAGTCACCCCACATCAAATCGCCGTAATGCAGCCGGAAGCTCTTAAACTTGCGCAATTGGCGATACTGCGTCAGGTCGGGGTTGCGGGCCTTGCGCAGGAACGGCTCGAAGTCCATGACGCGTGCGAGTCCATCGTTGAACGTCAGGCGAATCTTGTAGCCGGAGACGTATTTGGCCTCCGTGATTTCCAGATAGTTGGTCGTCTGAGTTTTCATTTCAGTTTCCTCGTGATGATTTCAGGTTTGTTGTGCTTCTTGAACACAAAGAAATCCACCCATCGGCGCACGATGTCCTCGGCCTTCGCCCTCACCACCGTTTGGAAGTCCTTCATCTTGCTGCCGGAAAGCGGCGGCTTGCCTTTCAGGTTCGAAAACACAATCCGCAACACTTTGCCGTCCTTCAAAATGATTTCCGCCCGTGCATGGCCGCCTTGAAACTCGCCGTGAACGTGAATCGGCTCGTGTTCATTCGCGTAGAAGAACACGACCAACCCAAAGTATTCGTAGAGCTTTGGCATGGCTGTTTCAGTGGCTTTGGCTTGCGGTGATTTTCTGCGGAGACGCAGCGCCATGCTTCGCCTCGTCCGCCGCGCCTCTCGCTTCGAAGTCCTCCTTGAACTTCTTCACAAAACTCAGGACCGGCCACGCGGCGGCTTCGCCGAAGGCGCAGATGGTGCGGCCCTGAATGTTTTGCGCGATGTGCAGGAGGTAATCGGCGTCTGCCTTGCGGCCCTCGCCATGCGTCATTCGATGGAGCGCCTTGCTCATCCAGAGCGCGCCTTCGCGGCAGGGCGTGCATTGGCCACAACTCTCGTGCGCGTAAAACTCGGCGACGTTCGCGAGGCAGTCCACGATGTCGCGGCTGTCGTCCATCACGATGATGGCGCTGGAGCCGGACATCGTGCCGGCCTGCTGGAGCGAATCGAAATCGTAGGGCAGGTCGAGCAACGGCACGTCCACGGCAGCCATCTGGCCGTCGGCACCCTTGCGCTTGAGTTTGAAAACTTCGCCGGCCTTCAGGACTTTCGAGGAAGAGCCGCCGGGGATGATGGCCTTCAGTTTCCTCCCGTCACGAAGGCCGCCGCCGAACGCGGGGTCGTTGATGAGTTCGCCGAGCGTCGCTTTTCCGACTTCGATTTCGTAGTAGCCGGGGCGTTTCACGTCGCCGCTGAGGCTCACGATGCGGGTGCCGGTGTTGTTGGGCGTGCCGAGCTTGGCGTATTCGGACGCGCCCATCGCGACGATGTGCTTCACGTGGCAGAGCGTCTCCACGTTGTTCACGATGGTCGGACACATGTAGAGCCCGAGCACGGCGGGGAAATACGGCGGCTTGATGCGCGGGTAGGCGCGCTTGCCTTCGAGCGATTCGATGAGGCCGGTCTCCTCGCCGCAGATGTAAGCGCCCGCGCCGCGATGGACGTAAATTTCCAAATCGTAACTGCTGCCGAGAATGTTCTTGCCGAGAAAATTCTTCGCGCGGGCTTCGGCGAGCGCCTTGTTCAACAGCTTCGCGCCCTGCGGCAACTCGCCGCGGATGTAGATGTAGGCGAGCTTCACGTCGTTCGCGAAGCACGAGAGGATCATGCCCTCGATGAGTTGATGCGGGTCTTTGTGGATGATCTGGCGATCTTTGAACGTGCCCGGCTCGGATTCGTCGGCGTTGCAGATGAGGTAAATCGGCTTGCCGCTGCGGCGATCCACGAAGCTCCACTTGAGTCCGCAGGAAAAGCCAGCGCCCCCGCGACCGCGCAGGCCGGACTTCATAACCTCGTCGCGGAGCTGCTCCTGAGGCGACTTCTTCTTTCCGTCCGGCAGGTCAACCGACTGCATGGAGAGCGCCTTCCTGAGCACCTCGTAGCCGCCGTGCCGTAAATAGCACTCGAGGTCGGGCGCATAACCCGGCTGATCGGCGTGCTTCAGGATGAGGCGGTATTCGGAG
>JACRJY010000178.1 GCA_016235585.1 Verrucomicrobiota bacterium
CATCGAGGAGGTGGTTTCCAAGGTGTCGCAGGAGATGGACGAATCCATCGTGAAGTTCGGCGAGGAGGCCTTTTTGAAAACCGGCCTGCCGCTGGCGCACGCGGAAGTCATCAAGGTGCTGGGCCGGCTGCGCTTCCGGCAAAGCTTCACGCAGAACGTCCTCGACCACTCCATCGAGGTCGCGCAGTTGGTGGGCCTGATGGCGGCGGAACTCGGCCTCGACGTGCCCGCCGCCAAGCGCGCCGGGCTGCTGCACGACATCGGCAAGGCGATGAGCCACGAGATTGAGGGCGCGCACGCCGTCGTCGGCGCGGACTTCGTCAAGCGCTTCGGCGAGTCCGACGACGTGGTGAACGGCGTCGCCTCGCATCACGACGAAGTGCCGCACACCTGCCCGCTCGGCATCCTCGTGAGCGCCGCCGACGCCATCAGCGCGTCGCGGCCCGGTGCGCGCAGCGAGACGATGACGACTTACCTCAAGCGGCTGGAGGATCTGGAAAAAATCGGCCTGTCCTTTCCCGGCGTGGAAAAATGCTACGCCGTGCAGGCGGGCCGCGAACTGCGCGTTTTCGTGCAGCCGGAGAAACTCACCGACGCCGAGGCCGGCGCGCTGGCCCGCAACCTCACGCGGAAGATCGAGGAGGATTTGCAATACCCCGGCCAGATTCGCGTCACCGTCATCCGCGAGACGCGCGTGGTGGAATACGCGAAGTGAAGCGGAGCGCCGGACTCCGATCCGGCAGGGTTGCGAGACGCTCCAAACGCGCCGATTCGGAGATCGGCGCTCCAGGGCTGCCATCCGCAATTTCACAAACGGAATTCAGGTTGAAACCCCGCCGGATTTTTGGATGATGTCGGCCCATGCCCGAATCCATGAGTGTTGTTGAGGCGCGCGCGCCGGCCCGCCGTTCCTTGTCCCCCGACGGCCAGACCGCCGCCGAGCAGGTGCAGCGGCTCATCGCCAACGTGAGCCTGGCCTTCATCGGCAAGGAGGACGCCGTGGCGCACGCGGTGCTGGCGCTCATCGCCGGCGGCCACGTGTTGATTGAGGACGTGCCGGGCGTGGGAAAAACTTTGCTCGCCAAGGCCATCGCGAAATCGCTGGCCGCCGACTTCAAGCGCGTGCAGTTCACCGCCGACCTGCTGCCGTCGGACATCACCGGCGTCACGGTGTTTTCGCAGGAGCGGCACGAGTTCATTTTCCGCCAGGGCCCCGTCTTCACCAACATCCTGCTCGGCGACGAAATCAACCGCGCCACGCCGCGCACGCAGTCGAGCCTGCTGGAGGCGATGGAGGAGCAGCACGTGACCGTGGACGGCCAGCAGCATCCACTGCCGCCGCCGTTCTTCGTGCTCGCCACGCAAAACCCCGTCGAGCTGGAGGGCACGTATCCGCTGCCGTTCGCGCAGATGGACCGCTTCATCATGCGCCTGGCCATCGGCTACCTTGACCGCGCGGCGGAGGTCACGATGCTGCGCGCGCAGCAGACTCACGACCCGCTGGAGCAACTGGAGCCGGTGATGGACTGCGAGACGCTCGTCCAACTCCAGCGGGCCGCGCGCAACATCTCCGTGGAGGAATCGCTCGCCGGTTATCTCGTGGACATCGTGCAGGCCACGCGCAAGGCCGACACTTTGGAATACGGCGCCAGCCCGCGCGCGAGCCTCGACCTGCAGTCGTTCAGCCAGGCGCTTGCGCTGTGGAAAAGCCGCGACTACGTGCTGCCCGACGACATCAAGCTCGCCGCGCGGCTCGTCCTGCCGCACCGCCTGATCGCGCGCAAGGGCACGCGCTCGGTGACAGTCAACGCCCGCACGGTGATTGACCACATCATTGACGCCGTGCCCGTGCCGGTATGATCCGCCTGACTTACACCGGCGTCATCTTCGTCAGCCTCACGGTTCTCTTTTACTTTGCCTCGGTCACGTCGCAGTCCAGCACGCTGCTGCTGGTCATCGGGATTTTCCTCGCCCTGTGTGTGTTCAATCTTCTCGGCGCGCGGCGCGCGGTGAATGAGATTGCCCTCGAAGCCCCGCCCAGCGCGCACGTCAGCGAGGGCGAACGGTTCAATCTCCCGTGGAAAATCTCCCACGCCGGCGCGCGGCCCGGCGGTTTTCTCGTGGCGGAAACTTCCACCGGGCCGCGGTTTCGCGTCGGGCCGCTGCCGCCGAAATCCACCGTCAACGTCGTGCCGGAGCTGGTCTGGGCGCGGCGCGGCGTCCACGCCTACGCCGCCGTGACGGTGTCCTCAATTTTCCCCTTCGGCCTCGTGCGGGCGCGGCGGCGCTTCGCGCTGCCCGGCGAAGTCGTCGTGCATCCGGCGCTGTATGCGGTGGAAAGCCCGCGCGCGACGGGCTTTGACGCCGTGGTGGGCGGCAAGTTCAAGGGCCAGCGCCGGTCGGCGTCGGGCGCGAACTTCGCCGGCGTGCGGCCCATCCAGCCCGGCGACCCGCTCAAGCAAATCCACTGGAAAAGCAGCGCCAAGGGCGGCGGGCTGATGGTGAAAACCTTCGAGGAGGAGCTTGCCGGGCGCATCGGCCTCGTCCTCGACGGCGGCCACGGCGGTGACGCGAAGATTTTCGACGACGCGGCGCGGGCCGCCGGCTCGCTGATGTTCGCCGCGCTGGACGCCGGGCACCACGTCGAGTGGATTGACCTCGGCGAGCTGGCGCCACGTTTGGTTCCACCCTTTGCCGACGGCCAGGAAATTCTGAACCGCCTCGCGCGGATGCCGCTCGCGCCGGGCTGCCTCACCACCGACCGCCTCGCCACCGCCGTCGAGCGGCTTTCGCGCCGCAACGCGCTGCATTTCGTCCTCACTGCCGTCACTCCGGCGGTTGCGGAAATTCTTCAGCGTTTGCAAAACGGGCGCCGGGCCGTCTCGTTGTATTTGCCCGTGGGCAGCGAGCCGCCGCCGGGCGAACTGGAATTTTTCCGCTACGGCGAAAGTGAAATCGTGAGGGCCGCATGAGAGGGGGCATTTCATTTTCTTGCAGGCGAGGAATCGGCCTCTCATTAGCACCCGGCTTTGGCCGGGTGTGGGATGGCGTTCCGGTTTCAACCGCTTCAGCGGTTTGTTTGATCGGACAAACCGCTGAAGCGGTTGCGATTTTCCCGCCGCCCGTCACCCGGCTAAGGCCGGGTGCCAATGAGCGGGCACCTGATAGTAAAGCGAGATGCGCCGCATGAGAAATCCGCTGCACCAGCTCATCCTGCTCGGCTTCATCTGCCAGGGATTGTCGTGGGACAACTACACGCTGCCGGTGATCTACGGCATTGCGTGGGCGGCCTGCGTGCTGCTGGGGCGGCACAAAATCGTCATCGGCACCGCCGGGGAATGCGTGCTGCTCCTGATGGGCTGCGGCCTCGGCTACTACGGCGCGCAGGCGCTCGACGCGAGCACGCACTTCTGGATCGGCAACGGCCTGGTGTTCGTGCAGTTCTCGCGGCTGCTCCGCTCGGCGGTGCTGACCCGGCGGGAGAGAATCTACTCGCTGCTCATCGCGATCTTTCACGTTGGCGTCGGCGCGACGTTCATCTTCGATTTCCGCTTCGTGCCGATGTTCCTCGCGGCGGCGGTGCTGCTCCCGCGCGCGCTGATGCAGATGGAGGCGGAATCCTTTCCCGCCACGGCGGCGCTGAACGGGCGCGGCCTGCGGCTCGGCGCGGGCGCCTACCTGGGCGCGATGGTTCTGGCGGTGGTGTTCTTTCTCGTGTTTCCGCGCGGCCTGGTGCCGGGCGGGCTGCCCTTCCAGCGGCCCGGGCCGCGCGAGCGCGGCACGCTGGCGGACGCGGTGCTCGACCCCGCGCGCGGCGGGCTGACGGCGTCGAGCCAGGTGCTGCTGCAAATCGAGGGCGCGGAGGTCGGCTACCTGCGGAGCTTTGCACTCTCGGTGTTTGACGGCCAGATGTGGTCGTCGAGCGGGCGGGAGGGTTATCGCGCGCTTGGCCATGTGCCGCCGGACAAGCTCGACAAGTGCGCGCGCCGCCGCGTGCGCGTGAAAAACGTCGCCTTCCTCGGGCGCATCCTGCCCGCCGACGGTTACGTGGTGAAGGTGGACGGGAAATTTTTCAGCCAGCCCTACGCCAACCACTACGGCTCCATCCGCTGCGAGAACCTCTGGAGCACGGCGAACAACTATTACGAATACTGGATTGACCCCAGCCCGCCGCCCGACGAGCTGTCCGCCCGGCAGCGGGACCGGCACATCGAGCTGCCGAAAGGGCTGGCCGAAAGGCTGCAACCCTGGCTCGACGGCGTGTTGAGGAATGTTCCCGACGATCCGCTCGCGCAGGCGCAGCAGCTGGAGCGGCATTTCCGGCGGAACTTCCAATACCAGCTCGGCGCGCCCGCGCTCAACCGGCTCAACCCGGTGGAGGACTTCATCCTCAACCAGCGCGAGGGCTATTGCGAGCGCTTCGCCAGCGCGCTGGCGGTGCTGCTCCGCATGAAGGGCATCCCCAGCCGCGTGATGGTCGGCTACCTGCCCAGCTCGAAAAACTGGATGAGCGGCTGGGTCAATGTGCGGTTCAAGGACGCGCACGCGTGGACGCAGGCCTACATCGCGGGCAAGGGCTGGGTGGATCTGGACGCCACGCCGGCGGCGGAGCTGCCCGCCGCCGAGCCGCCGTTCGCCGAGCTGCTCGACACGGCGGACTTCGTCTGGAGCGCGTTCGTCGTGAACTTCGACGCGGCGGTGCAGCATCAGCTCTTCGCCGTCGCGTTCGAGCTTGTCACCAGCCTGCCCGATATTCTTCGTGAACAAACCGCGCTGGTCATGCTCCTGGCGGCAGCGGTGCTGCTGCTGTTCTACTGGAGGCAAATCAGTGGCGCACTGGTGTTCCGCCGGTCGCCCGGGCGGCAAAGGAAAAAATCACAGGTCTTCGCCGAGCACCACTATGGCCGGATGCTTCGCGCGCTGGCGCGGCACGGCCTGCACCGCCCGCCGCAACTGACGCCGCTGGAATTCCTCGGCGAACTCCGGCGCGGCGCGTTTCCCGCCGTGGAGGACGCGGGGCAGGTCACGTCCGTCTTCTGCGCCACGCGCTACGGCGAGCGCCTCCTTTCGGCGGAGGAACAGCGCACCGTCGCGCTGGCCGTGCGGCGCATCGAGCAGGGCCGGCCTTCAATCTGAATTTTCCACATTACGACCATGAGCAAACCCGCCCGCAAACCACCGCTGGATGACCACGTGCGGCTCGTGCAAATCGAATCCCACCTCGCCCACGTCGAGCGGCTGTGCGAGGAGTTGAACAAGGTTTTGGTGGCGCAGGGCAGGATAATCGCGCGGCTCCAGGCGCAGCAGCGGAAGCTGTCAGAATCCATCGAGTCACAGGAGGGCGAACGCATCCGCCAGACCAATCCCCGCCCGCCGCACTACCAGTGACGCGGGCTTCCCCTCATCGCTGCCGGCGCAATGAGAAACACCATTGCCTCCGGCCTGCGACCACTCTTCACCGGGAGTCAGCAGGCGGCGAAACCCGAAGGTGAGTTATCGTTCGCCGCGCCCGGCATTTCACTTCGTGAAAATGAGGTTGCAGTTCGCCCCGTAGCGGAGCAGGCGCGGCAGCTTTTGAAAAAGCAGGCCGTCCAGCGTTTGCACGGCCCGGTTGAGCGGCGCGAAGCGGTCGGAGAAGGCCTTCATCGGGTAGCCCAGAAAATTAAACACCTGCACCTCGCATTTTGAAAAGTCGGCGCTCATCCCTTCAATCTGGGAAACGAAGAGGTTGCTTTCATCCGGCATTTCCGCCCGGGCCATCCGCATGGCCCGGATCGCCGCCACCAGCAGGTTGTGGCCCAACGGCTCGAAGATGAAGACCAGCCTGCCCCCGGGCTTGAGCACGCGCCCGACCTGCTGGCACAGGGTGCCGGGATCGTGGGCCAGGTGGTGCAGCGCGGCCTGCCCCCAGACCAGTTCCACCGACGACGCGGGCAGGAAGTTCAAATCAAAGGCGGAACCGGCCACGTAGGACAAATTCGGCGACTGCTTCCGCCACGCTTCCGTCTCCGGGCCGGCGGGCACTCGGAAATCCAGCCCCGTCACCGCGGCCTGGGGAAACACCTGGGCCAGCCGCGCGGCCAGTTCGCCGCCGCCGCCGCAGATTTCCAAGGCGTGCTGTCCATTCAAGTCCACCCGGCACAGCTCCGAGTAGCCCGCCAGAAAAAGGGGCTTGTCCGACGGCGGATACTTGCCCCCGGCGGGCAGCAGCCGGAAGGCGCGCGGGTCAGGCGCTTCGCGGGGGTGAACGAGTTGAACGGCCATGATGCCTTGCAGAAGAACATTTGGGGTGCGCCCGCCAGTTGCAAGCTCGAATTCCGAAAGGGCAAACGTCCGGCCCGCGCGGATCGGATGGGAACAACTCCGGGGCCGGCACTTCTCCGGGTTGGGTAGCACCCGCCTCCGGCGGGTTGAACTCGGCGTCCCCGCCGAGTTCTCGTCCCTCCATCTGAAGTCCGGTTCGACCAGTCGTCCAAGGCCGGGCGCGACGCCCGGCCCAACCCGCCGGAGGCGGGTGCTACCCAGCAGAGCGGGGAAGGTCGCGCCGTCCCAAGCCCAGCGCCTCGCGGCAGTAGCGGAGGCTTCTTTCCAGTTCGGCTTTCTGAAACTCCGGGTCGAGCGCGAGGCCGTCCGGCGGCGCGGGGCGGGGCGGGCCGCCGCGCGCGAGTTCCATGAACCGGGAAAATTCCTCCGGGCGGCGGCGCGGATATTCAGCCCAGAATTCGTCGCGGCGGAAGGGCAGTTGAAACTGCCGCGCGGAGATGGTTTCGAGAATGACCGGTGTGTGCGGGCAAAGCTCGGCAAAGCGCGCGAAGTATTTTTCCCAGTCCACGCCGCCGTCGCCCAGCGCCGTCCACTCGAAGGCCGCGCCGTCGGGCGTCTCCCACGCGGCGGAGTCGCGCAGGCCGGTGCAGAGCGCGTGGGGGCCGAGGAGTTCGAGGCTGTGGAGCGGATGCTCCATCGCCCAGGTGGCGTTGCCGGCGTCCATCGTGACGCCCACAAAATCGCGCCCGGCGGTCTCGATGAGCGCGAGGAGTTCGCGTGACTGCAGGTCGCCGGCGTGATTTTCAACGGCGATTTTCACGCCGCTGTCGAGGGCCTCGGTGCGGCAGGCGTGCAGGACTTTCACCGTGTCTGCGATGCGCGCCGCGATGCCGCCGGGGCTTCGGCGGTCGTCCACTTTTCCAAGCACGCAGCGGGCGACGGGCGAGCCGAGCGTGCGGGCGAGGCGGAGGCAGAGGCGGAGTTGATCTTCCGCCGAACCGCGCTTTGGATCGAAAATCACCGACGACGGGCAGATGCTCAACATCCCGGCGTAGAGCGCAATTCCATGGTCGTCGGCGCGGCGCTTGAGGTCGCGGAGATAATCGTCGGAGAGTTTTTCGTAGACTTCAAAATCGGAGAAGAGCAGCGCGTCGAGGTGCAGCGACGCGGCGTAGTCCACGAATTGCCCGGCCTTCCAGCCGAAGGAACGGAGGGAGTAGTTGTCGAAGCCGAGCTTCATCGGAGCAGTTGGACAACGTGCCAGGGGCGTTCTCCCTGCGAGGCCAGCAGGGTCAGTGACTGGCTGGCCAGAACGCGGGCGCGATGGTGCCCGCACCACTCTTCCACCGTCTGACCGAAGAGCCGCTTCAATCCCGCCGAACTGATGACGACATATTCCACCCCGCGCTGACGCAGCAACTCGATGTCGTCCCCCGGCAGGATCAGCACCACGCGGCGTCCGCCCAAGGGACGCCAGAGGGAGGTTTCCGGCTCGTTTCCGTTCGAGAGGAAGCCGAGGACGTTGGCGTCGGGCGGCACGAACCGGCGCAGCGGAGCCAGGCTGTCCGCCCGCCCGGCATAGACCGTGTAGACCCGGGCGGCGCGCTGGACAAACTGGCTTTCCGGCCACGCCGCGCTGAACCATCCGAGGACGGTTTGCGCGGGCCACAACGGGCGCGACGGCGTCACCACGATCACGAGCAGGGCCGCGCCGCTCACCGCCACGGCCAGCCCACGCCACCAGCGGCGGCGTGCGAGGTAATCCTGTGCTGGCAACAGCAGCACGAGCGCGAGCAAAAGCGGATAATAGGGGGCGATGAGACGCGCGGTGGATTCACTGCCCAACTGGGTGGCGAGCACGGCCAGCGAAATCCAGGCGGCCATCGCCACGGCCAGTCCGGGCCGGAGGACGCGCCATTCACCCCGGCGGAACTTGGCAAAAAAAATTCCGGCGACCGCGAGCAGCGTCACCCCCAGGCCCACGCCCGCGCTTTCCTCCTGCGCCAGCTCGCCCACGCCGGGCGTGAAACGCGGAAAGCCTCCGGCGAGCCGCTGATGCCATGCGGACGGCAGCGCGGCGGTCAGGCGTTCATTCAAGGATCGCGCCGCCGGGTTGAACGGCGGGGCCAGATTTTGCGCGGCGAGTTGGAGCGAATTGCCGAGCAGCCCCGTCGCGGCATCACTGGCGCGCAGGCGTTCCTGGTTGGCGGGATCGCCGCCCCAGTGGCCGGAGCAGCGGTGGTTCAACACGGCCTGCGGCAGGAACGACACGCCCAGCGCCAGCAACGTCGCCAGCGCGACCGGGCGGGACAACACCAGGCTTCGGGCCAGCCAGCAGGCCACGACCCAGGGCAGGAGCAGCGGAAGGTTTGAGGCTTTCGCGCCGGTCATCAGCGCGGCGGCGAGCACGGACCAGGCGAGGTTGCGAGCCGAACGGTTTTGCGCCGCGCGCTGCGCGAAGAAAATCGCCGCGAGCAGAAACACCGCCGCAAAGGCGTCGTTCCCGATGCTGCCAGCCTGCAGGAGAAAGCAGTATCCTCCGGGCAGCAGCCACATCCAATGCCACGCGACAGCCGCCCGGACACCGAGCCGCCGGAACACGGCGAAAACGAGCGGCGGCAAAAGCAGGAAGGGAATCCAGTTGAGCAGAAACAGTAGGCGGTCGCTGCGGGCCAGGGCCAGCACCGGGGCCATCAGCCATTCAAACCCGGTCGCACTGTAGTTCAGCCGGAGATCGGGGGAGGAAATCCAGTGCCAGCGGCCCTCGGCCAGCCAGTGCAGCACGCGCGGGACGCGATACGCCAGGGCGTCGTAGTTGTTCGGCGCGTGGAGCCATCCGCTGACCAGCGCGGCGGCGGCGCCCAGTAGCCAGAGCCGGGGGAGCCAGCGGCACACGGGGCCGCGCCCGCGCCAGCAGGATTGAACCGAGCGCCGACAACGGCCCAAGGCGGCGGTGCCATCTTCGCGCCGCCAAAACCAGACGGTGGCCGACAGCCCGGCCACCGCCAGCAGCGCGTAGGCCGTCCTGCCCAACACGCCAAAGGCGGATAAAATCCATCCGGCCAGCACGCACGCCGCTCCCCCGGCGAGCCAGAGCTTGAGGAAAAATTCCGCCGCCGTCTTCAAGCGGAACGCTCTCCGGCCGATTCCGGGAGCGTGTCCCCGCCGCTCTCCGCCCACCGCGTGGACGCGGCGGGGGAATCCGCCCGGCCCCGCCGCACTTTTTCGAGCTGGATGTTGCACACCATGAGCAGGCCGGCCTGGAGCGCAAACGACTTCAAGGCGTGTTCGCTGTCACCGTGGAGGAAAATGAAGACCACGACGTTCGCCATCCACAGGCCGGTCAGCACGCTGCACATCCGCGTGAACGTGTCATCGCAGCCGATCCGCCGCAGGCGAAACATCATGCGGACGGCGATCCACGTGCTGGCGCCCAGAAAAACGAACATGAAGAGGGTGCCAAACAACCCGGTGTTGACCAGGAGGCCGATGGGGCCGTTGTAAAACTTGCCCGTGTTGACGTGCGAGGTCACGCCCGTGGGATCCCACAGGGAGGAAAAATCCACCGCCGAACTCATGCCGAAGCCGCGGCCCAGCCAGAGATACTGCGGAACCAGCTGCCAGCCGACCTGCCGCAGCGTGCGGCGCGTCTCCATCGTGCCCGCGCCGTCGGAGAGTGACTGGTTGTCAATGTCAATGCCGGGCAGCACCGAGAGGGCGCGCTGCACAGCCAGCGGGGTTTCCCGCGCGAACTGGTAGGCCGCCACGAGCGTGAGCACGGCCAGGCACAGGGTGACCAGCGCGTTCTTGACGGTCAGAAACTTTTGCGTGAAGGCGCAGAACGCCACGGTCAGGCCCACGATGACCAGCATCATGCGATGGCCGCTCGCCAGCCCCAGGCTCATGATGCCCAGCGCCAGCGGCAAGAGCACGAAGCCGCGCACTCCGAGGAAGTCCCGCAGGTGAAACCGCAGCATGAGCGCGAAGATCAGCGCCTGCCCCACGATCGCCAGCGACTGGAAGCGCCGCACGCCGAACCTCATGTTCTGCATCTCGAAGTTGAGCGCGTCGCCCGGCAGCTCGAAGAATTGCAGCAGCACGAACAGCTCCTGCGGCGCGAAGGAAAAGACGAAGTCCGACACCAGATACGTGGCGCTCAAGAGCAGTTGGAGCATGAACAGGCGCGTGATCAGCTTCGCATCCATCCGAAACGCCAGGAACAGCACGGGGAAGATCGCGCAGGACAACTGTTGAATGTAAGAGCGCCCCCCCATCTGGTCGGTGCCCAGGATCCGCAGGCCCACCCCATGCACGGCCATCGTTACGAGCAGCACCGCGCAGTAGCCCAGTATTCCGGCGAACAGCACCCAGTGCCGCCGCAGATTGCCCCAGAAACCCGGCTCGTAGCGCCGCAGCGAAAGCGTCACCAGCATCCCCGTCCACGCCAGCAGCGCGGCGAACTCCCACCAGTAGGGCCGCCCGGGAAACAGCGGCACGATCAGCGCCGAGCCGAAGGTCGCCACCGCCACGCACGCCGCGATGGGCGTGTGATACGGCAGCAGCACCAGCCACGCCAGGCCGACGACGAGCATCCCCAGCACGAACGGATTGGAGGCGATGAGATACCCCGTGACCAGCAGCGCAAACGCCGCCAGGCCGAACCAGAAGAATAAGTTCAGCCGCACCCGATGTTCCCAGCCGGAAGTCACGCGGAACTTGTAACTGGCATTCACCGCGGCTGCAAACCCGTTTTCCCGCAACAACCCTCGGGAGGGGCGCATCCGGGCTGCCACCGCTCCGTCAGGCCGGGCGGAACGCCGATCTCCGAATCGGCGCGGGGCGGGAGTTTTCCCACTCCTGCCGGATCGGAGTCCGGCGCTCCGGGGACAGCCGCCGCCCGCGTCCCCGTGGCAATCGCCTTTCAGGCGGCTTGGTTTTTTCTGGACGTTCCCCGGCGGGTGTTAAGACTAAAACCCGTGCAACCATTGGCTCTGGCCCACTGCTTCACCCGCCTGCGCTCCCTGGGCGGCGTGGAGTCCATCCTGCACCGCCACCACGCCGCCGACGAAGCGGGCGGCTTGGCTTCCAAATTCGTGCTGTTCTTTGAGGACAGGTCATTGGACATCCCGCGCGCCGCCGGTCTGGGCTGGAACGGCTGCACCACGATCCGGCAGGCCCGCCGCAGCTTCGCCGGATTCATGGCGAAGGAGCCGCCGCCCATCGCGCTGTATCACAATCTGTGGGGCGTCCCTTTTCTGGCGGAATTGGATCAGTCCCGCCGCCGGCTGGGGATGCTCCATTCCGACTGGCCGGGGCTGGAAGAAAACCTTCGCGCCCACTGCGGGCTGCTCGACGGCGTGCTCTGCGTGAGCGAGGCGCTGCGGGCGATGGTGCTGCGCCAACTGCCGGAACTGGAACCGGAGCGCGTGGAGGTCATTCCCTATCCGATCACCGCCCACCCGCCCGCTCCCCCGCGCGCGCCGCTGGGCCGCCGGCCCTGGGTGATCGGCTGCTGCGGGCGATTGATCAAAGAGCAAAAACGAGTGGACCGGTTTCCGGCGTTCGCCCGGCAGCTGGAACAGGCCGGGCTGGATTTCCGTTTGGAATTCCTCGGCACCGGGCCGGAGGAAGACTGGCTCCGGCGGCAGTTTCCCGACCCGGCCCGGGCGGTTTTCCATGGGCGAAAGAGCGGGCAGGATTACCACACGACCCTGGCCGGCTGGGATGCGATTGTTTTTTTGAGCGATTACGAGGGGCTGCCGATTGCCCTGCTGGAGGCGCTCCAGGCCGGCGTCCTGCCGCTCTTTCCCAAAGTGGGCAGCGGTGGCGACGCCTTCGCCCGCCAAATCCGGCCGGAACTGCTCTATCCTCCGGGCGACCTGGCGGCGATGGTGTGCGCCCTGCAACAGCTCCAGCAACTGCCGGACGGGGAAATCCAGGCGCTGCGCGAACGGGGCCGGGAACTGACCGCGCCGCACCGGGAGGAATTTTATTTCAACCAGTTCAACGGCTTTGTCCGCCGCATCAGCGCCGCGCCGCGAATTTCGCAAACCACCCAGCCGCGCCGCCCGTTCTTCTTCACGGATCACTGGCCGTTCGCCCTGCTGCGCCGGGTGCGGCCGCGCGGCTTTTACCGGCGCAACGACGGGAGCCTTTCGCCGTGAAAGAGTTTGAACCGCCCATCGTGCCGCCGCTGGCCGTCACGCATTACTTCACTCATTTTCGGAGTCTGGGCGGGGTCGAATCGATCCTGCATCACCATCACGACCAGGATGCGGGAGCGGGTTTGGACTCCCGCTTCGTCATCTACTTCGAGCCGGTCGGGTCGCCCGTCGCGCGCGTGCATTTTTTGGCGCAGGACACCCGTGGCACGATTGGCTCCATTCGCCACCAGTTGCGCGCCACGGGGCCGGGCGGCGCGACGACGGTCGCGGCCTATCACTCGCTCTGGGGAATGCCCTGGCTGGCGGAACTGGATCAATCCGCCCGGCGCCTCGCCATCCTGCACAGTGAAACTCCCGGTTTGTCCGAGGAATTGCAGTTCCGCCGCGACTGGCTGGATGGCGTGCTGTGCGTCAGCGAACCGCTGCGCCAGCGGGTTCGCGCGTGGCTGCCCGGCTGGGAGGAATCACGGCTCGCCGTCCTGCCCTATCCCATCTCGCCCCCGGAACAGATCCCGGGACATCCCGCGCTGGCGGGCCGGCCCATGGTCATCGGTTTCTGCAGCCGGCTTGTCCGGGAGCAAAAGCGCGTGGAACGTCTGCCCGCCCTGTGCCGCCAGTTGACCGCCGCCGGATTGGATTACCGGCTGGAATTTCTCGGCGACGGCCCCGAGCGCGCGTGGCTGGAGAACCAGTTTCCGAACCGGAAGCAATTTGTTTTCCACGGTCGGAAAAGCGGCGGCGACTACTGGCAAATCCTCGCGGGCTGGGATGTGTTCCTGTCCGTCAGCGACTACGAGGGGACGCCCATTGCCCTGCTGGAGGCGTTGAGCCAGGGAGTTCTCCCTGTTTATCCGCGCATTGGCAGCGGTGGCGACAGTTATGCCCGTGCGATCCAGCCCGGCCTGCTTTACCCGCCGCAAGACTGGCCCGGCGTGGCCAGTCTCCTGAACAAGCTCTGTCGCCAGCCCGAGGCGGACGTGCAACCCCTGCGCGCGCGCTGCCGTGAAACGGCGGCCCCGCATCTGGGCAACGCCTACCTGGAGAAATTTTCGGCGTTTGCCCGGAGCATCGCCGCGCGCCCGCGAATCTCGCAGAACACCTTTCCCCGCCGCCCGTTTCCGATTGACCACCTGCCGTTCACCTGGCTGAAACCACTGGGCGCGGTGCGCCGTTTTTGGCGGCGGTGGGCGGCTTGATGTTTATTTGTCCGGACGCGCCACTTTCTGCGCGCATACCGCGACGCCGATGTAGACCGTGTGGCGATCACCCGCCGGCACGATGCCCTGGCTGGCGAACGCGCGGCCGAGAAGATTCAGCACCGGCACGCCGAGCCAGCGGTGCAGCCGCCGCACGACGGCAAAGCTGCGATGCCAGACCGGCCGTTCGGGGCAGCGCAGGTGCGCGACGAGGTGATGGAGCAGTTGGATGGCCCCGCGGATTTCCACCGTCAGCTTGCAGCTTTCCACGACCGCAAACCCGTGGGCGGTGAGCAGCTTCTCCAGTCCGCGGCTGGTCCAGCGGTGGAAGTCGTCCGGGCAGCCGTGCTCCTGAAACATCCCGTGCGTGGTCAGGAGCAGCCGCCCGCCGGGCTTCAGGATGCGCCAGCACTCGCGCACGTAGGCCGCCGGATCCTGGACGTGCTCCAGCACTTGCGAGGATAAAACGAGGTCGTAGGCGTCCGCGCTTTCCCCCGTCAGGCCGTCCGCCCGCAAAACGCGGTCAATGCCCGGGCCGGGCGTCACGTCCGCCCGCACATAATTCTGGCAGCGACCAAACAGCGCGCGATACGGCGCGCCGCCGCAGCCGTAATAAAACAACGAACCCTCGGCCTGCGCGGCGAACTTTTCCACCCATCGGAGCAAATCCGCGAGCATCAGGTAATCACCGTCGCCGACCTGCGGGTTTTGGCGCTGGCGCAAATACGTTTCGTTCGCCAGCCGCGCGGCGAGCGTGGGGTTGGAATCCGGGTTCATCGGGCGGCGTCCTTTCCGTCCGGCGCGAACAGCCGCTGGAGCGGGCGCTGCAAGGCGCGGGGCGCGCGTTCCACCATTTCCCGCTGCAAACTGGCGGGGATGCCCCAGCGGAAAAACAGCAGGCCGCCCAGCGCGCCGCCGACCGCCCCGCTCACGCCCAGCCGCAGCCCGTCCGCCTGCGCCGCCAAGGCCCACCCCAACACCGCCGCCGCCGGTGTCAGCACCGCGAGGATTTTAACCAATGGCAGCGACCAGTCACCACCCGCCTCCCGCCAGCCGACATTAAAATAGCGCGTCGTGCGGTGAATCCCATACGCCAGGCTGAACACGATGCTGCACCCGAGCGAGCAGAGCAGAATCACCGGCATCCCACCCCAAGCCGCCACGAGCGCGGCGAGCGTGACGAACGCCACGCCTTCGCCCAGGTAAATGAACCGCAGGAAACCGATTTCCTTGGTCAGCAGCACCAGGCAGCTGTGGCAGTGGTTGACCGCCTGCACGATCAGGCAGAGGGCCAGCAGCAGGTCATTGCCCGCCGACCAGGCCAGGCGTCCCTTGGTCCAGAGCGCGACAAACGGGCCGTTGCACAGGGCCAGCAGCACCGCCGCCACGCCGCTGACCGAGGCGGTCAAAATCGTCAGGTCCCGGAACCGGTGGAAGATCCGCTCCCGCTCGCCGCGCACGATCATTTCCGAGAAGGCGGGCGCGGACGCGTCGAAGATGCGCCAGAGGAGCTGGCACAGCAGGGTGAAGCTTTTCGTGCACACCGTCCAGACCGCCGCGCCCGACAGGCCCAGGCAGCGGGTGATCACCAGCGTTTGACTGGCCAGAATGAGCTGGCTGCCGAGGGTCACCAGAAAAATGTCCGTCCCGAACGCAAAAGTCTCCTTGAAGCGCGGCCAGGTGGGCCGGCCCCACGCGCCGACGGTTGGCCACAATTTCAGCCGGCTGCACGCCCACCACGAAATCACGCCGCCCGCCAGCCACCCGGCGGCGTTGGCCCACAGCAGGCTGAACACGCCCCAGCCTTGCCGGAAGCCAAGCCAGAGCACGAGAAAATTCACGCCGAACGCGCCGATTTGCGCGTAGTTGGCCGCGTCCAGCCGCTGGTGCGCGGCGAGCAGGTGGTGGAACATCCGCGTGGCAAAACCCGCCGCGAGCAGGGCGCACTGCCAGCGCAGCAGCAGCACGAATTCATCGGTCAGCGGTTGCGGAATCGCCAGCAACCCCGCGAGCCCGGGCGCGGCGGCCAGCCCGGCGAGCAGGCTGATCCCGCCTTGCGCGAGGGAAACCAGCCAGCCGGTCTGGATCAAGCCGCCATAGCTGCCGTCGGCGGCGCGGTCTTTGTAGTCAATGAGCAGGCGCGCGACGGACGGCGACATTCCCAGGTCCAGCAGCGCCACGTAGCCGCTCAATTGCAGCATCACCGCCCACAGCCCGAATTCGTCCGCCGTCAGAAAATGCAGCGCCAGGGGAACCGCAGCCAGCGTGTAAAGGACGTTGACCGCGATGACCGCGTAGCCCGAAGCCAGGCTGTGAACGAAACGGTGAAAGCGCGCCATACCAAGGCTTAATCCAGCGACATGGCCCTACCCAAAGGAACATCGCCGCGACTTGCAACTAGTTTTTGCCGCCGGGGCCGCACGTGGGCGCCTCCGGGCTGCCCCCCGGAGCGCCGGACTCCGATCCCGCAGGGGTGAAAAAACTCCCGCCCCGCGCCGATGCGGAGATCGGCGTTCCGCCCGGCCTGACGGAGCCGGGGCAGCCCGGATGCGCCCGAAGCGGCGTCAACGCCGCGCTCCGGCTTGCTTCGCGTGCCGAGGCCGCGTAGCGTCGCTGAATGCACCGAGAATCGCGCGAGTCAAAATTGCCGTTGCCTTTCAGCCCATGAAAAAAACCATCGTCCTCCTGCTCGCGCTCGCCTTCGCGTCCGCTGCCCGCGCCGACCATCCCGACCCCGGCCATTCCGCGCTCGGCGACGCCTTCGACGAAGGCCCGCGCCAGGCCGCCGTGCTGATGCCCGGCACCGGTGACGCGGTGAAGTTTCCCATCACCACGGCCAATCCGCTGGCGCAGAAGTTTTTCACGCAGGGCGTCGGGCAGATTCACGGCTTCTGGTTTTTCGAGGCCGAGCGCAGCTTCCGGCAGGTCGCCGCGCTCGACACGAACTGCGCCATCGCCTACTGGGGCATGGCGCTGGCGAACTTCAACAACGAGAAGCGCGCGAAGGAATTCATCAAGTCCGCCACGGCCAAACGCAGCCACGCGAGCAAACGCGAGCAGTTCTACATTGACGGCCTCGCGAAGTTTTACAGCGACGACAAGCGCGAGAAGAAGGTGCGCGAGCGCGAATTCATCCGCAGCCTTGAAGCTGTCGTGCAGGATTTCCCCGACGACACCGAGGCGAAGGCGTTTCTCGCGCGCTACATCTGGGAATACCGGAGCAACAATCCCATCAACAGCCATCAGGCCGTGGACACGATTCTCAACGAGGTCTTCCGCGCCGAGCCGATGCACCCGGCGCATCACTTCCGCATTCACCTTTGGAACGGCGAAAAGGACGCGCGCGCCCTCGAATCCGCCGCGCGCTGCGGCCAGTCCGCGCCGGGCATCGCGCATATGTGGCACATGAGCGGCCACACCTACTCGTCGCTCAAACGCTACGGAGACGCGGCGTGGCAGCAGGAGGCCAGCGCCCGCACCGACCACGCCCACATGATGAAATACTGGGTGCTGCCGGATCAGATTCACAACTACGCCCACAACAACGAGTGGCTCATCCGCGACCTGAACCACGTCGGGCGCGTCCGCGACGCGGTGGAGCTGGCGAAAAACATGATCGAGCTGCCGCGCCACCCCAAGTGGAACACGCCGGACAAAGCGCGCGGCAGCGCCAGCTACGGCCGCACCCGCCTGCTCGACACGCTCGTGCGCTACGAACTTTGGGATGACGTGCTGGCCTTGAACAAAACCGCCTATCTGGAACCGGCGACCAACGCCACGGCGGAAATCGCTCGCGTCCGCGCCGTCGGCCTCGCGCAGTTTCATCAAGGCGAAACCCTGACGCTCAAGGAAACGCTCGCCACGCTCGAAACCTTGGCAAAGAAGGAAACCTCCACGGGCAATCGTCGCCGCCCCGCCAACGCTTCCACCAATCAGGCGAAGGCCGCCCCGGCCAGCGCCTCGACCGGGCAAGCGTCTGGCTACGGTTCCAGCACCAACGCGCCCGCCAAGCTTGGCAGCGGCGCGGTCGCCGAAATCAAGGCGCTGCTCGCCATCGCGGAAAACGCCACCAACGCCCTCGCGCTGCTCGACGCCGCGAAGGACATTCCGAAGGATCGCCAGGCGAAATACTATTTGCGCCTCGGCGCGAACGACAAGGCCGAGCAGGCCGCGCTCGCCGCCGTGAAGGGCGCAACCAACGAAGTCCAGCCGCTCGCCGCCTGCATTGAGGTGCTCACCACGCTCGGCAAAGCTGCCGAGGCGCGCAAACGCCTCGAACAGTTGCGGAAAATCGCTGGGCACCTCGATTCGACCGCGCCGATTTATTCCCGGCTTGGCGACGTGGCGCAAAACCTCGGCCTGCCGCGCGACTGGCGGCAGCCGGCGGTGGCGTCCGCCGATGTCGGCGTGCGGCCGCCGCTGGATTCACTCGGCCCGATTCACTGGACGCCCACCAGCGCGCCGGACTGGACGCTGCCCGGCGAAAACACGGCCAAAGTTTCGCTCGCGGATTTTCGCGGCAAGCCGGTCATCGTGTTTTTCTACCTCGGCGCGGAGTGCCTGCATTGTGTCGAGCAGTTGAATGCCTTCGCGCCGCTCGCCACGGATTTCACCGAGGCGGGAATTTCCCTCGTGGCGATTGACGGCGGGCCGTTGAGCGACCTCGCCAAGACGCACTCCAAGTGCAAGAGCGGCGACAAGTTTCCCTTCCCGCTCGCGTGCGACGAAAAGCTGGCCGTCTTCAAGCAATGGCGCTGCTTCGACGATTTCGAGGACATCCCGCTGCACGGCACCTTCCTCGTGGACGGCGCGGGCCGCCTGCGCTGGCTGGACATCAGCTATCAGCCGTTCATGGACGTGAAGTTCCTCCTCGCCGAAGCGAAGCGGCTGCTGAACCTGCCCGTGACCCGCGCGGCGGCGGTGGACGGCGCGAAGGCGGCACGGCGCGGCGGTGAGTGAAGGGGTGCATCCGGGCTGCCCCCGGAGCGCCGGACTCCGATCCGGCAGGGGTGGAAAAAACCGATCCCGTGCCGATGCGGAGATCGGCGCTCCACCGCGTCCGCCGAGACGCGGGGCAGCCCGGATGCGCCCTGAATGGAGTTGCGGCCTACTCCTACTCCGCGCTCGACACGGCAGGCGGCGGCGATACGCTCCCGATTCAAACTTATGAAAACATTTCTCCTCTTCGCGCTGGCTTTCACGCTGTCCCTCGCCGCCGTGGCGGCGGACAAAGGCAAGCCCGTTCCGCTCTTTGACGGCAAGACGTTCAACGGCTGGGAGGGCGACACGAACAAGACGTGGCGCATCGTGGACGGCGCATTCGTCGGCGGGAACTTGAATGAGAAGGTTCCGCGCAACGAGTTTCTTTCCACCACGCGGCGCTTCACCAACTTCGTGCTGCGCGTGAAGTTCAAACTGCTCGGCGGCGAGAAGGCCAACGCGGGCGTGCAAATCCGCACCGAGCGCATCCCGAACCATCACGAGGTGATGGGCTATCAGGCCGACATGGGCGACCCGGCGTGGTGGGGCTGCCTTTACGACGAGTCGCGCCGTCGCAAGGTGCTCGCCAAATCCGACATCGAGGCCGTGAACAAGGTGCTCAAGCGCGGCGACTGGAACGAATACACGATGCGCTGCGAAGGCAAACGAATCCGGCTTTCGATCAACGGCGTGCAGACCGTGGACTACACCGAGGAAGACCCGACGATTCCAAACAACGGCATCATCGCCGTGCAAATCCACGGCGGCCCGCCGAGCGAGGCGTGGTATAAGGACATCACCATCGAGGAACTGCCGTAGAGAGCAAGAGCGGATTCGCCGCGCAATTTCGGAGGGACGAGCTACGCGAGTCCCGCCATTTCCAACGAGAAGCCGTATGTGTGGGACTCGCGTAGCTCGTCCTTCCGAACGCTCCCCTTATTTCCGATCCGGCTGGCGGCCTTTGAGCAGCGCGACGGCATAGTCGCGGTTCATACGCGAGATGAAGTTGAGGCTGATTTCCTTCGGGCAGACGGCCTCGCATGAGCCGGTGACAGTGCAGTTGCCGAAGCCTTCCGCGTCCATCTGCGCGACCATGTTGATCACGCGACGCTCCTGTTCCACCGCGCCCTGCGGGAGCAGGCCGAGGTGTCCGATCTTCGCGGAGACGAACAGCATGGCGCTGGCGTTCTTGCACGCGGCGACGCACGCGCCGCAGCCGATGCACTGCGCGGCGTCCATCGCGAGGTCGGCGTTTTCCTTCGGCACGGGCAGGCAGTTCGCGTCCGGCGTGCCGCCGGTGTTCACGCTGACGAAACCGCCGGCCTGGATGACACGGTCAAACGCCGAGCGATCCGTGACGAGGTCGCGGATGACGGGAAACGCCTTCGCGCGCCACGGCTCAATGACGATGGTGTCGCCATCCTTGAAATGCCTCATGTGAAGCTGGCAGGCCGTGGTGCCGCGATGCCCGCCGTGCGGGACACCGTTGATGACGCACGAGCACGCGCCGCAGATGCCCTCGCGGCAGTCGGAGTCGAACGCGATCGGCTCCCTGCCCTCGGCGACGAGGCGGTCGTTCACCACGTCGAGCATTTCAAGGAACGACATGTCGGGGATGATGTCCTTCGCGGCGTAGTTCTCGAAGCGACCGGGGTCGCTGGCGTTTTTCTGCCTCCAGACGGTTAGCGTAAGATTCATGGCAATGGAGAGCTTGAAAATTATTTGTAGCTCCGCTTGGCGAGGTGGACTTCCTCGAACTCCAGCGGTTCCTTGTTGAGGATCGGAGCTTTGCCGTCACCGGCGTATTCCCACGCGGCGGCGTAGCAGAAATCGTCATCGTTGCGCTTGGCCTCGCCCTCGTCGTCCTGATGTTCGACGCGGAAGTGGCCGCCGCAGCTTTCGTCACGATGCAGCGCATCGGTGGCAAGCAGTTCGGCGAACTCGAAGAAGTCGGCGACGCGCCCGGCATATTCGAGGTCTTGGTTGAACTCCTCGCCGGTGCCGGTGACTTTCACGTTCTGCCAGAATTCCTCGCGCAGCGTGGGAATTTCGCGGAGCAGTTCCTTCAATCCTTTTTCGGTGCGGGCCATGCCGCATTTGTCCCAGACCATCTTGCCGAGCTGGCGGTGGAAGCTCAACACGCTGCGCTTGCCGTTAATTTTCAGCAGGCGATTCGTTTGCTCCTTCACGGCCGAGAGCGCGTCGCGGAACGGCGCGGAGTCGGCGCTCAACTTTTCCGGGTTCGCGGCGGCGTAGTTGGACGCGAGATAATTTCCCAGCGTGTAGGGCAGGATGAAGTAGCCGTCGGCCAGCCCCTGCATCAGCGCGCTCGCGCCGAGACGGTTCGCGCCGTGGTCGGAGAAGTTCGCCTCGCCCGCGACGAACAGGCCGGGCAGCGTGGACATGAGGTTGTAGTCCACCCAGGTGCCGCCCATCGTGTAATGCACGGCGGGATAAATCCGCATCGGCTGCTGGTAGGCGTTCTCGCCGGTGATGCGCTCATACATGTCGAACAGGTTGGCGTAGCGCTCGCGGATTTTGTTTTCACCGAGCCGTTTGATGGCGTCGGCGAAATCGAGATAAACCCCAAGCCGTTTGCCGTCCACGATGGGGCCGACGCCGCGGCCTTCGTCGCAGACTTCCTTCGCGGCGCGGCTGGAAACGTCGCGCGGCGCGAGGTTGCCGAAGCTCGGATACTTGCGTTCCAGCACGTAGTCGCGGTCGGCTTCGGGAATGGACGCCGGGGCTTTGCCGCAGTCAGCGGCGTTCTTCGGCACCCACACGCGGCCGTCGTTGCGGAGCGACTCGCTCATCAGCGTGAGCTTCGATTGATGGTCGCCGCTGACGGGAATGCACGTCGGGTGAATCTGCGTGTAACAGGGGTTCGCGAAGAACGCGCCCTTCTTGTAAGCGCGCCAGGTGGCGGTGACGTTGCAGCCCTTGGCGTTCGTGCTCAAAAAGAAAACATTCCCGTAGCCGCCGGTGGCGAGCACGACGACGTGCGCGGTGTGCGCGGAGATTTCGCCGCTCACCAAGTCGCGCACGATGATGCCGCGCGCCTTGCCGTTCGCGACGACGACATCGAGCATTTCCGTGCGCGGAAACATCTTCACGTTGCCGAGGCCGATTTGCCGCGAGAGCGATTGATACGCTCCGAGAAGAAGCTGCTGGCCGGTCTGGCCGCGCGCATAAAACGTGCGCTGAAGCTGCGAGCCGCCGAAGCTGCGCGTGTCGAGCAGGCCGCCGTATTCACGGGCGAAGGGCACGCCCTGCGCGACGCACTGGTCAATGATGTTCACCGACACCTGCGCGAGCCGGTGGACGTTCGCCTCGCGGGCGCGGAAGTCGCCGCCCTTGATGGTGTCGTAAAACAGCCGGTGGACGGAGTCGCCGTCATTCTTGTAATTCTTCGCCGCGTTGATGCCGCCCTGCGCCGCGATGGAGTGCGCGCGGCGCGGGCTGTCCTGGAAGCAGAAGCACTTCACGTTGTAGCCCTGCTCGCCGAGCGTGGCGGCGGCGGCGGCACCCGCGAGGCCGGAGCCGACGACGATGACCTCGAACTTCCGCTTGTTGGCGGGGTTCACGAGCTTCATCTCGAACTTGTGTTTGTCCCACTTCTGCGCCATCGGGCCGGAGGGCACGGCGGAATTGAGCTTGGAATTCACGGGTTTGGGAGCTTCAGCGTTCATTGGCGTCCGTGAGAAATTTATTTGAGCAAACCGGCCAGCACAGCCAGCGGGATGGAGCAGTTGCCGACAAAGATGACACCGGACGAAATCAGCGCGAAGCGCTCGATGAGTTTGGCATAGGCCGCGTTTTTCAGGCCGAGCGACTGGAACATCGCGTTGACGCCGTGGTTCAGGTGCAGGCAGAGCAGCGCCATGCCGAGGATGTAAAACGATGACGCGAGCTTGCTGGAAAACCCGACGACCATCATGTGATAGACATCGTGGCGGGCGCGATGGTCGCTGAAGTGCTTGAAATCATAGCCGGTGAAGTTCACCGCCTCAGTCTGCGCCGTGAAGTGCAGCAGGTGATAAATAATGAAACTCGCCACGATAAGTCCGGTCATCGCCATCACGCGCGACTGGTAGCTCGCGGCCACGGGTGCCGGGCTGTTCCGATAGCCAACGGGCCGCGCGGCTTGGTTCTCCCGCGAAAGGGCGATGGCCGACCAGATGTGCAGAACGACGAACGCCAGCAGGCCGATGCGGGCTGGCCAGAGGATTTCTGGCGAGTGCTGGAGGAAGTGCCCGTAGGCGTTGATGTGCTCCGGGCCGAGGAAGATTTGCAGGTTTCCCAGCATATGGCCGATGACGAACAGGAACAGCCCGCCGCCTGTCACCGCCATGATAAATTTCTTCCCGATGGAAGTTTTGAAAAGTCCGGTAATCAGATTCATGGATAACGCGGACGGCCGGGGCGCGCGAAAATTTCGCCCTCGATTGCGACTGGGCGGAACCCTTCACCGTGCGGCGCGGTCGTCCAACCCGGCTATCTAATGCCCGGCGCGCGGAATCGTCAATGCACACGAAGAAGTATAAGCGAGCCTTCCCCGGCGCTTATCCCGGCTTATTCCCCGGCGAAACCGCAGGAAGAAAGAACCCGCGACCGCGATTGGGCGCGGCCACGGGCTTTGAAGGAGGAGCGCTTCCGGTCAGGCCACTTTCACTTCGATGGCCTTGGGCTTGGCACTTTCGGCTTTCGCCAGCCGCACGGTCAGCAGTCCGTCCTTGAACTCGGCGTTGACCTTGGCCGGGTCGGCGTTGTCGGGCAGCGCAAAGCTCCGGGCAAAGCTCCCGTAGGCGCGCTCGATGCGATGATACCGTTTGCCAGCCTCTTCCTTCTCGAACTTCCGCTCGCCGGTGATGAGCAGCGTGCCGTCCTCGACGGTGACTTTCACGTCCTCCTTCCGCACTTCGGGCAGTTCGGCCTTGATGAGGTATTCCTTGTCATCCTCGGTGATGTCCACGAGCGGCAGCCACTCGGCCACGGTCAGCCGTTCCTCCTGGCCGTTGGCGGGCCGGGCCGGTGCCAGCCCGAAGGCGGACGACAGGCGCTGATGCAGGTCTTCCATTTCCCGGATGGGATTCCAACGAGTCAATGTGTTCATGGTATTCTTTCTTTCCGGACTGGTTGAATGCCGTGGGCGGCGTCCGATACCGGCCCACGCACTTCTCTGGCTGGCGGCAACTTCGCCGTCAGCGACTGAATGCCGGTGAAGCAACAATTTCAGTGCCAGCGCAGCTTTGGAGTTGAATCACTCGAAAATTTCCGCAACTCGCTTGAAAAGAGGCATTTTTACGAATCGCCGGGGAAATTATCCCGGTGGCGTGTGGGAATGACTGACTCAATGCGCCGGAAAATTTGGCACACCTTCGGCCCGATTTCACCGGCCATCGCGTGCCGGGGCCATGAATTCCTCCAGCCGCTGGTGACGCACGGTCTTGGGCAGCTTGGCCAACTGGCGGATCTCGGCGTAGAAGCGCGGCAAATCGCCGCCGCCCGCCGCGAGCATTTTTTCAAACGCCGGCACGAGCCGGTAATAAGCCTCCACCGTGTTCAGCCGCGCGTTGTTCAACGGGCCGCGCAGCCAGCCGCCGTAGTCATCGCGCCCGCCCCACTGCCTCTTGAGCATCTCGTAGTTTTGCCGCAGCGTGGCAAAGGCCTGTTCTTTCTGCCGGCGCAGCGCCTCCACTCTCGCCAGCTGGCCAGATGATAATTTTCCGGCTGGCATCGCGTTGCACTGCGCGTTGGTGTAGAGCGCGCCGAGTTCGCCGCGCGCGGCGGTGACGAGCCGGAGGAACTGCTGGTGGCGTTCCAGTTCGCCGTTGTATTCCGCGCGCGCGGCGGATCGATTTTCCGCCGCCAGCCAGCGCCGCACGCCCTCCTGCGCGACGGCGGTGGCGAAGGCCTCGTTGAAATCCGTGTCGCCCGCCGCAAACACCTGCTGATGCGCCAGCTCGTGAAAAAGCAGCTCCGCCAGCTCGCGCTCGTCGTCGAGCGGAAACGTGTTCAGCACGGGATCGTGGAACCAGCCGAGCGTCGAGTAGGCCGCCACGCCGCCCACGAACACATCGTTGCCCGCCGCGCGCAGCTTGTCCGCCACGCGCCGCGCCGCCGCCTCGGCGAAGTAGCCGCGATACTTCTGCCGGCCCACAATCGGATACCACCACGACCTGGCTTCCAGCGAGAACTCCGGCGCGGCGTGGACGTTCCACACGACGAACCGCCGCTCCAGATCGGCGTAACTCAAGTAGTCCTTCCCCGGCGTCAGCCCCAATTGATTTCCGGCGAACTCCCGCAGCCGCAGCACCAGCCGCAGTCGCTCCTTGAGCGGCCCCGGCGTCTGCGGCGCGGCGAGCAGCTTGGGAATCGGCTGCCGGCGGTGCCAGATTTGCATCTGCCCGCGCGCGGCCTGCGAATAATACGCCGCCGTCTCGCAGCCCGCGCCCAGCGCGAGCAGCGCCGCGAATGACGCGAGATGCAGCAAACGATGAAAGCCAGCAGCCATGTGCGGCGCACCTTTTACAGCCCGCCCGCGTCATCGGCAACCATGCCGATGCCCGCCTGCGCGTTTTCATCTTGCCGCCCCGCGCCTTTGTCGGTGCAATCCGCGCGATGAACAACGACGCCATTCTCCAGCTCGATTTGCCCGGCATCAAAAAAGTCAAAAGCGGCAAGGTCCGCGAAATCTTCGATCTCGGCGACGCCTTCCTCTTCGTCGCCAGCGACCGCATCAGCGCCTTCGACGTGGTCATGCCCAACGGCATCCCGCGCAAGGGCGAGGTGCTCACGCAGATTTCCCACTTCTGGTTCGACCGCACCGAGTCGCTCGTGCCGAACCACCGCCTTGCCCGCGCCAACGACCCGTTGCCGAAGCAGCTTCAGCCCTTCGCCGACCGAGTCGCGCGCCGCAGCATGATTGTGAAAAAAGCCGTGCCGCTGACCATTGAATGCGTCGTGCGCGGCTATCTCGCCGGCTCCGGGTGGAAGGAATACAAGGCGAGCCAGACCGTGTGCGGCATCAAACTGCCGGCGGGCCTGAAGGAATCCAGCGAGCTGCCGCAGCCGATTTTCACGCCCGCGACCAAGGCCGAGACGGGCCACGACGAAAACATTTCGTTCGAGGTCGCCGCGAAGATGGTCGGCGCGGACATCGCGGAGCAGGTGCGCGACTTGAGCCTGAAGATTTACAGCACGGCGCGCGAATACGCCCGCCAGCGCGGCATCATCATCGCGGACACGAAGTTCGAGTTCGGCCTGCTCGACGGGCAGATCATCCTGATTGACGAGGTGCTCACGCCCGACTCGTCGCGCTTCTGGCCCGCTGACCAATACGCGCCGGGCAAGGGCCAGCCGAGTTTCGACAAGCAGTTCGTGCGCGACTACCTCGAAACGCTCGACTGGAACAAGCAGCCGCCCGGCCCCGTGCTGCCCGCCGACATCATCGCCAAATCGCAGGCCAAATATCTGGAGGCGTATGAGCGGTTGACGGGGCGGAAGCTTTGAGGCACGAAGGGAGCAGCGATGCCCCTTTCAAATGAGTGACAGCCTCATCCTGCGCGAGGAATCTCCCGCCTACGACGCGGGCGGCGCGCCCGCACCGCTTGCCGATTACTTGCGCAAGCTGGAGCGCACTCTCCGACGCGGGGACGCCACCGAACACACGCACCGGCCCGCGTTGAAAGAACTGCTGGAGTCGCTGGATTCCCGCATCGTTGCCGTCAATGAACCCAAGCGTTCCGCCTGTGGCGCGCCGGATTTCGCCATCTCCCGCACGGCTGATGAGCTCTCGCTGGGTTTCATCGAAGCCAAGGACATTGGAGTTTCTCTCGACGAGGCGGCGAAGTCCGAACAGCTCAAACGCTATCGAGGCGCATTCTCCAATTTGCTGCTCACGGACTATCTCGAGTTCCGCTGGTTCGTGAACGGCGACGAGCGCGACCGCGTCCGCCTTGGCGAAGTTCGCGCCGGGAAAATTGTCCCGGCCGCCGCCGGCCTCGCCAAAGCCGCCAAGCTGCTCACGGAATTTCTCGACCGCGAACCCATCCGCCTCGACAGCGCCGAGGAACTCGCCCGCCGCCTCGCGCGGCTGACGCATCTTATCCGCGATGCCATCGTGGTCGCGTTCCAGACTGGCAACGCCTCCGAATTGCTCACGGGCTGGCGCACCGTCTTCACCGAGACGCTCCTGCCCGAACTCGCCGACGACGCGAAGGTGCCCGACTTCGCGGATATGTTCGCGCAGACGCTCGCCTACGGCCTGTTCTCCGCCCGCGCCATGAGCGGCACAAGCGCGAAGTTCACCCTCGCCGAGGCTGCCAAGCTCATCCCGCGCACCAATCCTTTTCTCCGCGACTTCTTCGACAACATCACCGGGCCGAAGCTCGACGACGAGGCGTTTGCCGGTTACGTGCAGGATCTCGTCACGCTGCTCGAATGCGCGGACATGGCGACGATTCTGGAGGATTTCGGGCGTGGCATCGGCGCGGGGCGGCGGCGCGATCCCGTCGTGCATTTCTACGAGACCTTCCTCGCGGCCTACGACCCCAAGCTGCGCGAACTGCGTGGCGTCTATTACACCCCGGAGCCGGTCGTCTCCTACATCGTCGAGAGCATTGACTGGCTGCTGCGCGAGAAGTTCGGGCTGAAGGACGGCCTCGCCGACAAATCCAAAATCGCCTTCACTCGTGAAGAGAAGGGCAAGACCATTGATGACGAAACGCACCGCGTCCTCATCCTCGACCCCGCCACCGGCACCGGCACGTTTCTCTTCGAGGTCATCGAAACCATCCGCGAACAGTTCGAGAAGAACCACAAGGCCGGGCAATGGCCCAGCTACGTGCATGAGCATCTGCTGCCGCGCCTCTTCGGGTTCGAGCTGCTCATGGCCCCGTATGCCGTGGCGCATTTCAAGATTGGCCTCGAATTGAGCGGGCGGCATCTGCCCGAACTTTTTCGCGCAAAGTGGGCCTACAAGTTCACCGAGAAGGAGCGCCTCAACATTTTCCTGACGAACACGCTTGAAGACATCGAACACGTCGCGCAGGTCGCCGGGCCGCTCGCCGCGTTGAGCCGGGAGGCCAACGAAGCGGTCGCCATCAAACGCCACCGCCCCGTGCTGGTCGTCCTCGGCAATCCGCCTTATGCCAACTTTGGCCGGCAGAACCGCAACGATTACATCCTCAACCTGCTCGCCGACTACAAGCGCGGCCTCAACGAGAAGAAAATCAACCTCGACGACGACTTCATCAAGTTCCTCCGCTGGGCGCATGAGCGCGTCGCCCGCACCGGGCAGGGCGTCGTCGGCTACATCACCAACAATGTTTATCTCGACGGCCTCACGCACCGCCGGATGCGCGAGAGCCTGCTGGAGAGCTTCGACGAGATTTACATCCTCAACCTCCACGGCTCCTCCAAGAAGCAGGAGACCGCGCCCGACGGCTCCAAGGACGACAACGTCTTCGACATCACCGTGGGCGTGGCCATCGCGCTCTTCGTGAAACTGCCGCCGGGCAGCAAGGGCGCGAAGAAGGGCAAACACGCCACCGTCCATCACGCCGACCTGTGGGGTTTGCGGAAAACGAAATACGACTGGCTCGGCAGGAACAACGCGACCTCGACGACGTGGACGAGCTTCGCGCCGGATAAACCGGAATACCGCTTCGTGCCGCGCAACGCGGAGCACGAGGAGGAGTGGAACAAGGGGTGGGGATTGCGTGACATCTTCCCGGTCAGCAACAACGGCCTGAAAACCGACCGTGACAAATTGTTCTTCGACTTCGACAGGCAGGTGCTGGAGCGTCGCATGACCACGTTCTTCGCAAGAGATTTGCCGTTAGACTTTGCCGAGACCTTCAACATCAAGGATTCAAGCAGCTACGACATCGAAACTCGGCGCAGAGAATGCAAATGGAACGCCAAGGCGATTCGCCGTTGCCTCTACCGGCCTTTTGATTTCCGCTGGCTCTACTACGACATCGGCCTGACCAGCCGCCCGGCGGAAACAGTGATGAGGCATTTGCTCGCGGATGAAAACCTGGCGCTTTGCGCCCTTCGTCAATCCCGCCGCAGCGAGGAAGGCGCTTTCTTGGCAACCAACGCCTTGGTCAATAAGGACGTGGTGTCGCTGTTCGACATCGGCACCGTCTTCCCGCTCTACCTCTACGCCAACGGCGACCTGCCCGACGGTGATTTGTTCGAGCACGCCAACGGACGCCGCCCGAACTTGAGCAAGGAGTTCGTCGCTGACTTGGAAACGCAGTTGGGCCTCACCTTCGTCCCCGATGGTCGCGGTAACCTGAAGAAGACATTCGGCCCGGAGGACGTCTTCCATTACGTCTACGCCATCTTCTACGCTCCAAGCTACCGCGAGCGTTACGCCGAATTCCTCAAGCTTGATTTCGCACGCGTGCCCGTTACCAGCGAGGCCAACCTCTTTCGGAGGCTGTGTGCTTGCGGCCAAAAACTCGTCGCTTCGCATACGATGCGGGCGGGCGACGCCACCGAAATCTCCTTCGATGTGCCGGGCGACAACATGGTCGAGCAGGTTGTGTATGTGCCGCCTATTTCGCAGGCGGTGGATGGCCACCGGCTCAGCCAGCGCAAACAGAAGCTTGCCGCACGCCGCGCGGACGGCTTGAAGCCGGGCCGTAGGGGCCGCGTTTACATCAATGCCAGTCAATTTTTTGAGGGAATCACGCCACCAGTCTGGCAGTTCCGCATCGGCGGCTACCAGGTCTGCGAGAAGTGGCTCAAGGACCGCCGAGGCCGCGCGCTCGAACACGACGACCTCGAACATTACCAGCACACCGTCAGCGCCCTCGCCGAGACGCGCCACCTCATGGCGCAAGTGGACTCCCTCATCGCCGACCACGGCGGCTGGCCGCTGGCGTAGGCTGGCCACGCTGCGGCTGTCGCGGGCGCGGGCGGCTTAATTTCTTCGTGCAAAACCGGCCTTTGCGTGTAGCGTGACGCCATGAGCGTGGAACAACTCGAATCCCAAGTGCTGGCGCTGCCGGTGGCGGAGCGGCGCGCGTTCACCCGCTGGCTCGACGAGCACCGCGACGAAATCGAGCAGCCCTCCGAGCTGGCCCGCGCGCAGGAAAGCGAAGTCCGCCAGCGCCTCGCCGAAATGGAGGCCGACCCCGGCTTGCGGGCGCCCTTCACCGGGGCGGACGCCGAGAAAATGTTCCGCGAATTCGCCGATGCTCGCGCTCGAAAAACATCCCCTGGTCAACGCTGACCTGCGGGAAGCCTTCGACTGGTATGAGGATCAGCGCGCTGGCCTGGGCGGGGAATTCAAGGACGATTTCCTGACCCACCTCCGCCAGCTCCCGCGCGACGCGCCACTTTACGCCGTCCGGTTCGCTGACGTGCGCCGCTTGAATCTCGACCGCTTTCCTTACGGCCTGTTCTACGTCATCCGTCCGCCGGAAATCTGGCTGCTGGCGGTCCTGCACGCCAGCCGCGACAGCGAAACCGTCCTCGCCGCACGGAGGCAGTGTTTCCATGGCTAAAATCCTCCACCAAGGCGCGCGCGATCCCCGCTGGCTGCACGAGCGACGTGGGCAGCTCGGTTAAATCCGCCCGCGATGCACGCCCTCGTCGAAGACTTCCTGTTTTACCTCCGCCACGAGCGCGGGCAGGCGGAGCTGACGCAGCAGACTTACGCCGGGCTGCTCAACCGCTTCGTCGCGTGGGCGGAAAAACAGAAACTGCAAAGCTGGCGCGACGTGACGCTCGCGCATCTCACGGCCTTCCTCCAGCACGAGCGCGAGCGGCGGCCGGAGAACGCGCCGGAGGATTCGCCGCGCAAGCTGAGTTCCGAGCGGATTTACCTGCAAATCGCCGCGCTACGCGCCTTCTACCGTTTCGCCGAGACGGAGAAGCACCTGCCCGCGAACGTCGCGGAAAACCTCTCGCTGCCGCGCCGCTGGAAGCGCCTGCCCAAGGCACTGTCCGACGCGGAAATCACGCAGTTGCTCAAGCCGCTGGCGATGGAGACGCCCGAAGCGCTGCGCGACCAGGCCATCCTCGAACTCGCCTACGCCTCCGGCCTGCGGCTCGCGGAGCTGCGGAACCTGCGCATCGAGCAGCTTCATCTCGAAGCCGGGTTCATCAACGTCATCGGCAAGGGCAACAAGGAGCGCGTCGTGCCGGTGGGCAAAACCGCCCGGGCGGAAATCATGCGTTACCTCGAAGCGGGGCGTCCCAAACTCGTGACGCCGAAGTCACCGGGAAATGTCTTCCTCACCCGGCGCGGCACGCCATTCGCGCACTCGACGATGTGGCTGCACATCAAGCGGCGCGTGAAGCTCGCGGGCATCGGGCGCAACATCACGCCGCACATGATGCGGCACAGCTTCGCGACGCACCTGCTGGAGCATGGCGCGGATTTGCGCGTTATCCAGGAACTGCTCGGCCACGCGAGCATCAGCACGACGGAGGTCTACACGCACGTCGAAGGCAAGCGGCTGCAAGAAATTCACCGGAAGTTTCACCCGCGCAGCTAGAATTTGGGACTCGCGCCGCGGGGCGCCAAAAACCGCGCTTGCGATTTTGCCGTTCGTGCCTAAAGTGCCTCCCCCGCTGGCGCAGGCTGGCGGGCATTTATGAGCCACCACGGCTTTCATTATTTCGACAACAACGCCACGACGCGCGTCGCCCCCGAGGTGCTCGACGCGATGCTGCCTTTTTTCGAGAAGGACTGGGGCAACCCGTCGAGCGCCTACACCTTCGGCAACCACCTCGCCAAACATATCGAGGCGGCGCGCGAAAAGGTCGCGGCCTTGTTGCACGCCGACCCGCGCGAAATCATCTTCACCAGTTGCGGCACCGAGAGCAACAACACGGCGATTCACGCCGCGCTCGTCACGCAGCCCGGCAAGCGTCACGTCGTCACCACGGCGGTCGAGCATTCGGCGAACATCAAGTTCGGCAAGCATCTCCAGAAGATGGGCTGCGAGGTGACGTTCCTGCCGGTCGAGTCGGACGGCTCGATTGACATCCACCTCGTCGAGAAATCCATCCGCAAGGACACCGCCATCGTCTCCGCCATGTGGGCGAACAACGAGACGGGCGTGCTCTTTCCTATCGAGGAGATCGCGGCCATCTGCCAGGCGCACGGCGCGCTGTTCCACACCGACGCCGTGCAGGTGCCGGGCAAGCTCAAGATGAACGTCCGCGACCTGGGCGCGAATTTCCTTTCGCTCTCCGCGCACAAATTTCATGCGCCGAAAGGCATCGGGCTGCTCTACGTGAAGAAGCACACAAAATTTTCGCCCTACATCTTCGGCGGCGGACAGGAGCGCGGCCAGCGCGGCGGCACGGAGAACGTTCCCTACATCATCGCCTTTGGCCGTGCGGCGGAACTGGCGATGGCTTCGCTCCACGACGAAAACACCCGCGTCCGCGCGCTGCGGGACAAGCTGGAAAAGGGAATTCTCACTTCCATTCCCCACGCCACGCGCAACGGCAGCAAGGAATCCCGCCTGCCGAACACGAGCAACATCGCCTTCGACCACGTCGAGGCCGAGGCGCTGCTCCTGATGCTCGACCAGATTGGCGTCTGCGCCTCCAGCGGCTCGGCGTGCACCACCGGCTCGCTCGAACCTTCGCACGTCCTCACCGCCATGGGCGTCAGCCCGGCGCGCGCGCGCGGCAGCATCCGCTTCAGTCTTGGCCTCTACAACACCGAGGCCGACGTGGATTATCTGCTGAAACACCTGCCGCCGATCATCGCCAAGCTGCGCGCGACGCCGGGGAGTTCATCGAAAACTGGCAAGGCCGTCCGCGAAGCGGCTGCCACCGCCGCCTGATATTTTTTAGCCACGGATGAAACACGGATGAACACAGAATTTTTTCTATCCGTGTTCTATCTGTGTTTCATCCGTGGCTAAAATCAGCTTCTCCAGATAAACCACATCCAGCCAGCGGTCGAACTTGAAGCCCACTTGTTTGAAGTGGCCGACCTTCTCAAAGCCAAACGCCGCGTGCAGCCGTAGGCTCGCCTCGTTTGCCGCGTCAATCGCCGCGATGATGGCGTGCAGCCCGCGCTTTTTTGCCGCTTCGATTAACGGCGGCATCAGAAGTTTCCCGATGCCGCGCCCGCGCAGCGCCGCCGCCACATACACCGAGTTCTCCGCCGTGAACCGGTAGCCCATGCGGTCGTGATAGCGGTTGAGCGCGCTCCAGCCCGCGACGCGCCCGCCGTCGTCCACCGCCACGAAGACCGCGTAGTCGTGCTTTTGATGATCCTCAAACCACGCGACACGCTGCTCCAGCGTGCGCGGTTCGTAATCGTAGCTCGCGGTGGTGTTCAGCACCGCGTCATTGTAAATCTCCAGAATGCCGGGCAGGTCGGCGGGCGTGGCGGGACGGATGGTCATGCGGAAAATCAGTGTGATGGAAGCTTGCTCACGTTCGCTTGTAAATTTCCCGCCGGTTGCCAACGTAATGGAGATAAATGCGGCCCTGCTTCACGTCGAATTCGTAAAGCACTCGGTAATCGCCGACGCGCAGCTTGAATTCCGGGCGGCCTTGCAGGCGTTGGTGCGGGAAAGTTTCCAAGCGCGCGCCCATTTCATCCACTTTCTTTTCCACGGCGGCGCGAACCGATGGCGGCAGGATGTCAAACGAGCGGGAAAAAGTCGGCGACCAGATTTGGAGCGCGGCGGCCACGGCTCACTGCGGCTGGCGCGTGGCGTAGTGGCCGGCGGCGATTTCGCGGCGCGATTCGTCGAGTTTGGCCTTCACCTCGTCGGTCAGCTCAAGCTGCTCTTCGAGAAAGTCATCAATCCACGCCCGGATTTCCTCGATCTCGGCGCGGGACAACCGGGGAATGGCTGCTTCAATTTCTTGAACCGTGCTCATGTCGGCAATCTAACTGGGAGCTTCGGTAGAAACAAGCCTTGTTGGTTATGGAATCTTTACGCCCAATTCTTGCACCAGAAACGCCCACTTGTCCGCCGCTTCCTCGATGAGCTTCGCCGTCGGTTTGCCTGCGCCGTGGCCGGCCTTGGTCTCGATGCGGATGAGCACGGGCGTGTCGCCCGCGTGGCATTCCTGCAAACGCGCGGCGAACTTGAAGCTGTGCGCGGGCACCACGCGGTCGTCGTGGTCGGCGGTGGTTACGAGCGTGGCGGGGTATCTCACGCCGGACCGCAGGTTGTGCAGCGGCGAGTAGGCGTGGAGCGCCTTGAACTCGTCCGCGTTGTCCGCCGAGCCGTAGTCGCTCGTCCACGCCCAGCCGATGGTGAACTTGTGGAAGCGCAGCATGTCCATCACGCCCACCGCTGGCAGCGCGGCGCGGAACAGCTCCGGTCTTTGCGTCATGCACGCTCCGACGAGCAGTCCGCCGTTGCTCCCGCCGCTGATGGCGAGCTTGGCGGGCGAAGTGTAGCGCTGCGGCGGATTTAGTAGTGGGACAGGCGTCCCGCCTGTTCGGTTGGATGACCGAGTTGAACCAGATTCCGCAGCGGAAGAACTGTTTGCTCTGCTGGACAGGCTGGAAGCCTGTCCCACTACTGAAGCTCCGCCGCACAGCCACTCCGCCGCTGCGATGAAATCGTCGAAGACATTTTGCTTCTTCAGCTTCGTGCCGGCCTGGTGCCAGTCCTCGCCGTATTCGCCGCCGCCGCGCAAATTCGGCACGGCATAGACGCCGCCCATTTCCAGCCACGTCGCCACGCTCACGGAAAACGCGGGCGTGAGGCTGATGTTGAAGCCGCCGTAGCCGTAGAGCAGCGCGGGATTTTTCCCGTCAAGCTTCAGGCCGCGCTTGTGCGTGATGAACATCGGCACGCGCGTGCCGTCCTTGCTCTGGTAAAAAATCTGCTTCGTCTCGAACGCCGCCGAATCAAAATCTACCTTCGGCGCGCGGAACACCGTGCTCTTGCCGCTCGCCACGTCGTAGCGGTAAATCGTCCCCGGCGTGGTGAAGCCGGTGAAGGAGTAAAAAGTCTCCGTGTCCGCGCGCTTGCCACCGAATCCGCCTGCGCTGCCGACGCCCGGCAAATCCACGTCGCGGAGAAACTTTCCATCGAGACCGAACACTTTGATTTCACTGCGGGCGTCCTGAAGAAAGTTCACGATGAGTTTGCCACCGACGATGTTCGCGTGCTGCAAGGTCGCCTCGCCCTGCGGCACGATTTCGCGCCAGTGCTCGTGTTGCGGCTTGGAGGTGTCAATCGCCACGATGCGCCCACGCGGCGCGTTGAGGTCGGTGCGGAACCAGAAGACCGGGCCGTCGTTGTCAATGAACGCGAAGTCCGCCTCGAACTCGCGGATGAGTTCCACGACCTTCGCATCTTTCGCGCGAAGGTCTTTGAAGAAAACCATGTTCTTCGGATCGGTGCCGCGCCAGACGGAGACAATGAGGTAGCGTCCGTCATCGGTGACGTGGCCGCCGAAGCCCCACTCCTTCTCGTCGCGCCGCTCGTAGATGAGCGTGTCCGCGCTTTGCGGCGTGCCGAGTTTGTGGAAGAAAAGTTTCTGGAAATAGTTCACGCCCTTGAGCGATTCGCCCGCCTTCGGCTCGTCGTAACGGCTGTAGAAAAACCCGCTGCCATCCGCGAGCCACGATGCGCCGGAGAATTTCACCCATTTGATGTGGTCATCGAGGTCTTTGCCCGTGCGCACATCGCGCACCTTCCATTCGTTCCAGTCCGAGCCGGACGCGGCAATGCCGTAGGCCATCAGATTGCCGTCGTCGCTGATGCTGTAGCCGGCGAGCGCGACCGTGCCGTCGGCGGAGAGCTTGTTCGGATCAAGCAGCACGCGTGGCGCGGCGTCGGGCGAATCGGCGACGTAGAGAACACTCTGGTTTTGCAGGCCGTCGTTTTTGTTGAAAAAGTAGCGCCCGCCCTCACGGAACGGCACGCCATAGCGCTCGTAGTTCCAAAGTATTGTGAGCCGCTCGCGGAGCGGCGCGCGCGCCGGAATATTTTCCAGATAGCCGAACGTCACCTTGTTCTGCGCCTCGGTCCACGCCTTGGTTTCCGGCGCATTGTCGTCCTCCAGCCAGCGGAACGGGTCGGCGACTTTCACGCCATGGTGGTCGTCCACGACGTTTGTTTTGGCGGTCGGCGGATAGGCGAGTTTGGGGCGGTCGGCGGCAGGGGCAGGCATGGCAAGAAAGGCGGCGGCGCAAAGCGTGAAGGTTGAAATCAAGGTGGCGGACTTCATGCCGGGGAATTTGCCGGAAAGCAAACCCCGAGGCGAGCCTTCATCTTGAATTCAAAAGCCGAGACGTGCGCCCGCGCCCGGCAGCGGCGGCAAAACACAACTTTGACACGCTCCCGTCTGGCCGTATGCTCGCGCCATGCGCGTGGTGAAAGTCGCCCTGGGCGAACGCAGTTATTCCATCCTGATCGGCGGCGGCCTGCTGGCGCGGCTCGGCGCGGAGTGCGCCCGGCTCAAGCTCGGCGCGCGCTGCGCCGTCATCACGGATGAAAACGTCGCCCGGCGGTTTGCCGCCACCGCGATGAACAGCCTGCGCGCGGCGGGTTTCGATCCGGTGCTGCTGACCGTCCCGGCGGGCGAAACGGCCAAGCGCCTGCGCGTGGTTTCCGCGTGCTACGACCGGCTGGCCGCGCACCGGCTGGAGCGGAAGTCCTTCATCGTCGCGCTCGGCGGCGGCGTGGTGGGCGACCTCGCCGGGTTTGTCGCCGCCACGTATCTGCGCGGCGTGCCATTCGTGCAGGCGCCCACGACGCTGCTCGCGCAGGTGGACAGCTCCGTCGGCGGAAAAGTCGGCGTCAATCTGAAGGCCGGCAAAAACCTCGTCGGCGCGTTTCATCAGCCGCGCCTCGTCCTCTGCGATCTCGACGCGCTGAAAACCCTGCCGCGCCGCGAACTGCGCGCGGGCCTCGCCGAAGTCATCAAATACGGCGTCATCTCCGACGCCGCACTTTTCCGGCGGTTGGAGAGCGGCATGGGAAAACTGCTTGCGCGCGATCCCGTCGCGCTCGCCGCCGTCGTCGCCCGCTCGTGCGAAATCAAGGCCGACGTGGTGGGCCAGGACGAAACCGAGACGGGCCGGCGCGCCATCCTGAATTTCGGCCACACGCTCGGCCATGCCCTCGAGGCGGTTTCCGGCTACGGAAAATTTCTGCACGGCGAGGCGATTGCCATCGGACAGATGGCCGCCGCACGGCTCTCCGCTGAATTGCTCGGCCTGCCGGACAAGGACGTGCGGCGCATTCGGGAACTGTTTCTCCGCGCCGGTCTGCCGGTGAGCCTCGCGCTGCCGCCCGCGCGACGGGAAAAGCTTCTGGCCGCCATGCGTCTCGACAAAAAGGTGAGCGGCGGTGAAATCAAGTTCGTGCTCGCGCGGAAAATCGGGGCCGTCGAGTTCGGCCAGCGGGTTCCCGCCGCCGCCATTCACCGGGCGCTCGACGGCCTGGCTGCTGCGAAAGAATCGTAAATCGCAGGTGACAATTTGCCGGGACTGAATTACAAGTCTGCCAACGCAAGTCCGCCCAACCAATTCCGCTCAACGCCCATGTCTGCGACCCGATTGATCACTCTCACCGATGCCGAGGGCGGCCTCGCCGTCGTCGCGCCCGCGCTGGGCGGCTGGCTGCTGCGCTACGCGCGGAACCTGCCGCCGCACGGCCTCGTCGAGGCGCTGCACTTCGACCAGGCCGTGATGGACCGCCATCCGCTCGGGATGTATGCGGGCAGCCCGATCCTCTTCCCGCTCGTGAGCAACAACCACGCGGGCGGCAAGGATCACCACTACGAGTGGAACGGAAAACTGTTCGAGATGCCGCAGCACGGCTTCGCGCGGCGCTGCCCGTGGGCGGTGGTCGCGCAAAGCGCGGACGCGGTGACGATGGAGCTGGCCGACAGCGAGGCGACGCGCGCGCAGTTTCCGTTCGCGTTCCGCCACCGGCTGACTTACCGGCTGGCCCAGGGCCGGCTGCACTGGGAGCAGGTGGTGGAAAATCTTTCGCCGGAGCCGATGCCGTTCAGCACGGGGTTTCATCCTTATTTTCAACTGCCGCTGACGCCCAGGAGCAAGCGCGAGCTGTGCTTCGTCGAAATCCCCGAGGCGCGGCGCCTGACGCCGGTCGGCAAGAACGACCGCTTCGCCGCCACGCCGTTCCCCGGGCAGAACTGGAGCGTGCAGGAGGACATCGCCGCCACGCTGCTGCTGGGGAACTTCAAGAAGGCGGAGATGATCCTCGTGGATCCCGGCAGCGACCTGGAACTGGCGCTCAATTTCGAGGACGCGCCGCAGCACCGCTTCGCCGCGCTGTGGGCCAAGACCACCGATGCGCCGTTCTTCTGCATCGAGCCGTGGACGGCACTGCCGAACTCCTTTTCGCGTGTCAAGGATCACGAGCTGATCGTGCTGGAGCCGCAGCGCACCTTCCGCGCCGCGATGTGGATGGAACTGCGCGCGATGGCGTGAAGTTTCCGGCGGCGGCGGGCACTGATGCACACGGGCGGTTTTCATGCGCTCGGCCCCGCCACTGTCCACCGATTCGAGTCAACCCTAGGCTGGGCTGCGCCACCGCCGCGCTCCTGAAAGGGAGGCTGGACGCGCCCGTGCCGTTGGGCCATTCTTCCGGCCAGATTCTCCTTATGAAAACGAAGCCGTTCCGACTCCTCCTGTCCTCCGCATTCTTTTGCCTCGCCGCGCTGGCGGCGGCGGCGGACTGGCCCACTTATTTGCACGACGGTTCGCGCGTCGGCTACACGCCCGAACCGCTCGCGGCCCCGCTGGCGCAACGCTGGACTTACGCCTCGCCCACCGCGCCGCAACAGGCCTGGGCCGGCGAGGACGGCAAACTTTTCGAGGGCAAGGAACTGCGCAACCGCATCACGTTCGACGACGTGTTTCACACGGCGATTGCCGGCGGGCGCGTCTTCTTCGGCTCGTCGGTGGATGGCCGGGTGTATTGCCGGAATCTCGCGACGGGAAAAGAGGAATGGAATTTTTTCACTGACGGCCCGATCCGGCTCGCGCCGATGGTGGCGGGCGGAAAACTGTTCGTCGGCTCGGACGACGGCCACGTCTATTGCCTCGATGCGGCCACGGGCAAGGTGATTTGGAAACTCCGCGCCGGGCCGAACGACGAGCGCATCCTCGCGCGCGGGCGGATGATTTCGCGCTGGCCGGTGCGCACCGGCGTGCTGGTGGACGGCGGCACCGCGTATTTCGGCGCGGGCGTGTTCCCGCACGAAAACATTTGTCTCTACGCGGTCGAGGCCGCGACGGGGAAGGTAATCTGGAAGAACGACGCCATCAGCCAGACCGACGCGGGCCGCGATGATCTCTCGCCGCAGGGCTACCTGCTCGCGACGAAGGACATTTTGTTCGTGCCGTCGGGCCGTTCGCTCGCCGCGTCGTTCCAGCGCGCGACCGGCGAATTTCTCAACAAGCCCGCGCCCGGCTGGCGCACGGACGCCGGCGGGCAGATCGGCGGCACGCAGGCGCTGCTGGCGGACGATCAGATTTATGCGGTCGGCGAGCATCACATCCTCGCGATGGATCAGGAGAAGGGCAAGGTGGGCTTCGGCTGGTTTGCGGGCCGGCAGATGACGCTGGCGGGCGACATGGGCTATCTCGCCAGCGGGAAGGAGATCGTCGCGATTGACCGCGTGCGCCATGCCGAGGGCACGCGCGAGCGGCACAAGGTGGAACTGGCCATTTCCAAATTGAACTCGGATATGCGAAAGCACCCGGCCCTCGCCGAATTGAAGAAGGTGGAAAAGGCACAGGCGGACTTGAAGGAGGCGCAGCAGCAGCTCAAGCAACTGGAAGCCGCCGGCAAAAAATCTTCGCCCGAATTTCAGGCCGCCGATGCTGCCGCGAAGAAAAGCGAGAGGGCGCTCGCCTCGGCAGCGGAACGCTACGAGCCCAGGCGCGTGGATTACCAGACGAAGAAGGACAAGCTCGCGTCGCTGAACAAGGAACTCGCCGCCTATTCCGATGTCGGCATCAAGTGGCGGTTCCCCGCGCTGCACGATTCGGCGCTGATTCTCGCCGGGAATACCCTGGTGGCCGGCGGCAAGGGCGAGGTCGTCTGCCTCGACGCGGATTCCGGCAAGCTGCTCTGGAAATCCGCCGTCGAAGGCGAGGCGCGCGGATTGGCGGCGGCCAGCGGCCATCTGGTCGTCAGCACCACGCAGGGGAAAATTTATTCGTTCGCCGATGCGGGCCAGAAATCGCCGCCGCCGGTCGTTGCCGAGTCGAAATCCCAAGCTGACCCATTCCCGAAAGACGCGCTTTCCTCTCTTTACGCCGCCGCCGCCGAGGCGATTCTCAAACAGACCAGCACCAAGCGCGGCTTCTGCCTCGTCGTCGGGAGCGAGCAGGGCCGCTTGGCCTACGAACTGGCGAAGCGCACCGAGCTGACGATTTATTGCGTCGAAGCCGACGAGCGCAAGGTGCAGTCGTCGCGCGCGGCGCTCGTCAAGACCGGCCTCTACGGCCCGCGCCTCACGGTGGATCACCTCGACCTGTCGGTGATTCCCTACGCCAGCTATTTCGCCAACCTCATCGTGTCGGACAGCCTGCTGTTGACCGGCGAAATGCCGGGCATCCCGGCGGAAGTCGCGCGCAACCTCAAGCCCATTGGCGGAATGATCTGCCTGGGCGTTCCCGACACCGCGCCGGACGCGGTGAAAACCAGGGCGAAGGCGGCGGTTTCCAAATGGCTCGCGGACACCAAGCTCACGGAGGAAAACGCGAAGATTGAAAGCGCGGGAAACTGGTCACGCCTCGTGCGCGCCGCGCTGCCGAACGCCGGCTCATGGTCGCACCAATACGGCAACGCCGCCAACACTTCCAGCAACGACGACGGTCGCATCAAGGGCGGTCTGGGCGTGCTCTGGTATGGCGATCCCGGCCCCGGCAAAATGGTCAACCGCCACGCCGGCGCGGTCGGGCCGCTCTCGGTGAATGGCCGCCTCTTCATCCAAGGCGACGAGTCGGTGATGGCCTACGATGCCTACAACGGTCAATTTTTGTGGGAGGTGGAAAATCCCGGTGCGCTCCGCACCGGCCTCAAGGGCGCGCATGAGCCGGGCAACATGGCGGCGAGCGACGACAGCCTGTTCGTGGTCGTCGGGGCGGAATGCCTGCACTTCGACGCCGCGACGGGAAAAATTCTCCGCACCTACGCCATTCCCGAATCGTCGGCTGACAGCGGCCGCGAGTGGGGCTACCTCGCCTGGAAAGACGGCCTGCTCTATGGCACCGTCACCGCCCGCAAACAGGCCGCCGCCGAACAGCAGCGCCGGGGCAAGGCCGCCGGCCCGGCGACGGACAGTATTTTCGCCTTCGACACGGCCACGGGAAAACTGGCGTGGGCGCACCAGGGCAAGAGCATTTCGCACGTCTCCATCGCCATCGGCGACGGGCGCGTGTTCTTCGTGGACAGCTCGCTCACGCCGGAGCAGCGCGAGGAACTGCTGCGTCAGGACAAGACTGATTTGAAAAAACTGACCGGCGAAGCACGCGACCTCGCCGAGGAGCGCATCAAAACGGCCGACCTGCGGCTCGCCGTGGCGCTGGACGCGCGCACCGGACAGAAGCTGTGGGGCAAGCCGGTGGACGTGACGGATTGCAGCGAGGTCGGCATCGGCGGCGGGAGCCTGACGCTGATTTATCACAACAACCACATCGTCCTCGGCGGCGCGAACGCGAACGGCCACTACTGGACGCAGTTCCTCGAAGGCGAGTTCAAGCGCCGCCGGCTGGTGGTGCTGGATGCCGGCTCCGGCACGAAACTCTGGGCCAAGGACGCGAACTACCGTCACCGGCCCATCGTGATTGACAATGAAATCATCGCCGAGCCGTGGGGCTACGACCTCTACACCGGCGCGCAGAAGATGCGGACGCACCCGCTGACCGGCGAGCAGACGCCGTGGATGTTCGCGCGGCCCGGCCACCACTGCGGCGCGATTTCCGCGACGCGCAACATGATGTTCTTCCGCTCCAAGTCCACGGCCTTTTACAACCTTGACCAGGACGAGGGCACGGAACACTTCGCCGGGCAGCGGCTCGGCTGCTGGATCAACACCATTCCCGCCAACGGCCTGGTGATGATTCCCGAAGCCAGCGCTGGCTGCGTCTGCCTCTTCTCCATCGCCGCGACGATTGTTTTCGAGCCGCGCGAGAACCGCATGAACTGGGGCGTCTACAGCGCCAGCGGCATGAGCACGCCGGTGCAGCACATGGCGCTGAACCTCGGCGCGCCCGGCGACCGGCGCGACGCGCACGGGAAATTGTGGCTCGGCTATCCGCGGCCCTCATCGCGCGCGGGGATTGATCTGCCGCTTTCGCTCAAGCCGGTGTTCGCCACGGGCGGTGATTATTTTGTCTTCAACGAAGCCTCGTTCCCGGTGGCGAACACCGACACGCCGTGGGTCTTCTCCTCCGGCGCGCGCGGTCTGACTCGCTGCGAACTGCCGCTGCTCGGCAAGGGGCAGAAGGCGGAGACCTACACCGTGCGCCTCTACTTCACCGCGCTCGAAAACGACCAGCCCGGCCAGCGCGTGTTCGACATCCAGCTTCAGGGCAGGACGGTGAAGAAGGGCTTCGACCTCGTGGCGCAGGCGGGCGGGGCGATGAAGGCGTTCATGGCCGAGTTCCACGGAATCCCGGTTTCGGAAAACCTCGTGGTGGAACTCGTCCCGGCCCAGGCCGGCGCGGACGCCGCGCACCAACCGCTGGTGAGCGGCATCGAAGTGCTGCGGACGAACGCGAAGGAAATCACCGACCGCGTCGCCACGCGGTGACAAGCGGAGCGCGACACCGCTGTTCGGTGTCCACCCTTCAGGGTATTGCGGGGGACACGCTAAAGCGTGGACACCAAACGAAAGCGCCGTCGCCGCTGCGCTCTGCCGGCGCACTCCATAAAACCACCGCTGCTTGTTTCGGAGTCCGGCTTCAAATCGTAGCGGAGCCAAGCCGCGCCTTGAACTCGCGGCAGGCCTCCGCGACATCCGGCGCGTTCAAAATCGCGGAGACGACGCAGATGCGCCGCGCGCCGACGGCCAGCACTTCATCGAGATTTTCCAGATTGATGCCGCCGATGGCGAACCAAGGAACCTTCACCTCGCGCGCCGCCCAGCGGACATATTCCAGCGTCACCGGCTTCGCGGTCGGCTTCGTGCCCGTGGCGAACACCGGGCCGATGGCGACGTAGTCCGCGCCCGCCGCAATGGCGCGCTGCGCCTGCGCGGGCGCGTGGGAGGACAGGCCAATTTTGAGTTTTAAGTTTTGAGTCTTGAGTTCGGAAACGTGCATGTGGCCGGCGTCGAAAAAATCCTCCTGGCCGAGATGGCAGGCGGGCGCGCCGGTTTCGGCGGTGATGGGCAGGTGGTCGTTGATGACGAGCCAGACACCCGCCGCGTTCGTCACCGGCAGGATTGCTTCCGTCATCCGGCGGATTTCCTCCGGCGACTTGTCCTTCGCCCGCAGTTGGAGGATGTCCGAGCCGCCGTCGCAGAGCTGGCGCGCGACGGTTTCGGGGGCGCGCCCGCGCAGATACGCGGTGTCCACGAACGTGTAGAGGCGGCATTCGGCGAGCGGTTTCACGCGGGCGACCTTACGCGGGGCGGTGGGCCGGCGCAATGGGGCGCATCCGGGGCTGCTTTTGGAGCGCCGGACTCTGATCCGGCAGGGGTGGAAAAGGGCTGGCTCCGTGCCGATTCGGAGATCGGCGCTCCACGCAATTCAGGCGTGACACGCCGCGCGGGGCATGGCAAAAGTCCCGGCATGAAAGTGAACATCCTAACCTGCCTCGTCGCGCTGTCCCTGGGCGTCGCGCCGGCGCTTTCCCAAGACAAGAAGGAAGAGAAAAAACCTGTGAGCACCACCAACGAAGTCGCCGTCATCAAAACCACCGAAGGCACCATCGTCCTCGAATTCTGGCCGGACGTCGCGCCGGGCCACGTCGAGAACTTCAAGAAGCTTGCGAACAAGGGCTTTTACGATGGGCAGTGTTTTCACCGCGTCATCAAGGGCTTCATGATCCAGGGCGGCGATCCGAACACGAAGGACGAGGCCAAGAAATCCTCCTGGGGCACCGGCGGGCCGGGCTACCAGATCAAGGCCGAGTTCAACAAGAAGTCCCACACGCGCGGGGTGCTCTCGATGGCGCGCTCCAGCAACCCGGATTCCGCCGGCAGCCAGTTCTTCATCTGCCATGGCGCCCCGAGTTTCCTCGACGGCAAATACACCGCCTTCGGCAAGCTGATCAAAGGCGACGACGTGCTGGAGAAAATCGGCACCACGCCCACCGAGCCGGGCGACCGCCCGCTCAAGCGCATGGGCATCGAGAGCGTCAAGATTGTCCCGGCGGACTCGGTGAAATGAGCGGCAGTCCAGAGTTTTGGGCGCGGATGGAACGTGAGGTTCCATCCGCGTTTTTATTGACGATGAACGGTTCGTTCGGACGAGGCCGAATTATCTTCAGGAATGGTTTTGCCCCTGACCGCTGACCGCTGAATGCCGAAAGCTTTTTTATGATCAAACCCTGGCCGCTCATCAGTTCCACGCCGAAGGGGGACTTCCGCATCTTCTCCATCCGCTCCGACCTCAAGCAGTCGCCGCGCACGGGCCGGAACCACGACTTCTTCGTCATCGAGACCTTCAACTGGGTCAACGTCATCGCCGTCACGCCCGACGACAAGCTGGTGATGGTCGAGCAATACCGCCACGGCACGAACACGGTGGAGCTGGAGCTGCCCGGCGGCGTCATGGAGGCCGGCGAGACCTCGCCCGTGGCGGCGGGCGTGCGGGAGCTGCACGAGGAGACGGGCTTCCGCGGCGGCCACGCGCGGCTGCTCGGTCAGATGCTGCCGAACCCCGCCATCATGAACAACCATTGCTACACCGTGGTGGTGGAGGACTGCACGCTGCGGAGTGACACCGCCTTCGACATGGGCGAGGACTTGAACACGAAGCTCGTGCCGTTTGCGGATGTTCCGCAGCTCGTGCAGGCCGGTCACATCCGCCACTCCATCATTGTCGCGGCGCTGTATCACTACGACCTGCACCGCCGGACGCAGGGGAAGTGAGCGCGGCTGGAATCACACGGGAAGCTTCCCGCGAACCACGCAAAGCACGCAAACTCCCCCCGGCTTCTTCGCGTCCTTGGCGTGGTTCGCGGGTAATCTTGTCAGGCGCTTGCAATTCTTCGTCGTTGGCGCATCATGCATCGCACACAAAATAAATCCGCCTATGAACACACAACCGCTCTCCACGCGCCGTGAATTTCTCGGTCAAGTGGCTACCGCCGGGGCCGCCGCCGCGTTGCTGCCCGCCGGTGAAGCCTTCGCCGCCGCCAAGACGAAGAGTTATCCCATCATCGCCTTCTCCAAACCCTTCGCCCATCTCGGCCCGAAGGAGACCGCCGACTTCGTTGCTGACATCGGCTGGGACGGCATCGAGCTGCCCGTGCGCGCCAAGGCCACCCAGATCGCGCCGGAGAAGGTGGAGGAGGATTTGCCCAAGTTCGTCGAGGCGCTCAAGAAAAACGGCAGGGAAGTCTCCATCGTCACCTCGGACATCACCGCCGTGAACCCGCTCGCCGAAAAAGTCCTCCGCACCTGCGCCCGGCTCGGCATCAAGAAATACCGCCTCGGCTTCTGGAAATACGCGAAGGACAAGTCCATCCCCGACTCCGTCGCCGAGATTGGTGTGGCGCTCAAGGACATCGCCGCGCTGAACAAGCAGCTCGGTCTTCAGGCCGGCTTCCAAAACCATTCCGGCGCGGATTACGTCGGCGCATCGCTCTGGGATTTGTGGACGATGATGAAGGATTTGGATCCGAAACACATGGGCGTCTGCTACGACATCGGCCACTCCACGCTCGAAGGCGGCCTCTCCTGGCCCGTGCAGGCGCGACTGATGGAGCCGCGCTACGTGGCGGTCTATTTCAAGGATTTCTACTGGGAGAAGGGCGCGAAAGGCTGGGCGCCGCGCTGGTGCGCGCTCGGCGAAGGCTCGGTGCAGAAGAGCTTCGTCACCAATCTCAAGAAATCCTCCTTCAACGGCCCGCTCTCGCAGCACCACGAATACAAGGACCTCGGCGAAGGCGCGGCGATGGTCAAGAACATGAAGAAAGACCTCGCCACGCTGCGCGAGTGGCTGGCGGCGTGAGCAAAGCAGGGCGCGCCAGCGCGATCAGCACGCTGGCTGGAGCGGTTTAAGCCGGAACCATGCAGTGGAGTTGAATGGGGAGCGCGTGGCGTCTCGCCCGCGGTTTTCGGCGTCTCGCCGAAAACTTCCCCGCCCGCCGGACGCTCGGTTTGGTCTGCGGCCCCAAACCCGTCGGCGGGACGCCGACGGGTGCGACCGGGACGGTCGCGCTCCCCGCTTCAACTGTCAGGATGCGCCGTGGCTTTTCCTCGCCGGTTTTCGGCTTGTTTTTCGCTGGACTCCGGGCCAGAGTGCGCACGATTCAGGAACAGGTGTTGTGAACTCAAGACTTCCAATGACCAGGCGGCTCAAATCGCTCCCGTGGCTGGCGCTGCTGCTGGTGTCATTGTCTTTCGCATTCCGGGGCGTCGCGCAGAGTAACATCGTCTTCAACCCCAGCTTCGAGATTGATTTCCCTCACATTTTTGAAGGCTGGAGCGCCGCCTATCTCGGCGGAGCCGTCAACGAGCCCGGGGCCGCCGAGGGCGGTGCCTGGGTCGGTATCGGCAACGGCAGCGGTGGAGTGCGTGCCACCTATCCCAATTATCTGCTCTTTCAGGATTTGAAGACCGTGCCGGGGCGCGTCTATGACCTGCGCTTTGCCACGCGTGGCAACCTGCAAGGGCTGAAGGTTCTCTTCGGGGACACGGTGGCGGGCACGATTGACATCGGCGGCTCGACCGGCTTCTGGTTTTACACGAACTACACGGTCACCGCGACCAGCACGAACACGCGCCTGGCTTTTGACAACTCCGGCGGCAGCAATTATGCGGACGTGGACGCGGTGAGCGTACGCTGGGTGGCGGAGCCAGCGGGCATCATCAAGCCGGTGGTGAGCCGCAGCGCGTATGAGGGGGCGACGGTGGGTTTCGCAGTGAAGGGTCAGGGCGTGCCGCCGTTGAGCTATCAATGGCATCGCGACGGTCAGCCGATGGCTGGACAGATGGGGAATGCGCTCACGCTGACGAATATCACCTTGGCTGACAATGGCCGGTATTACGTGGTGGTCAGCAATGCGTTTGGAGCGGCACAGAGTCTGGATGCGATTCTGGCAGTCACACCGTTGCCGCAAACCCCATTGATAACGACGCAGCCTAAAAGCTTGTCCGTATTTTCTGGCTACGAACCAACACTTGATGTGTCGGTCGTGGGCCAAGGGTCGTTGACCTACCAATGGCAGTTTAATGGCAGCAACATTGCCGGGGCCACCAACAACAAACTGCTCATGCCCTCGGCAAGTGAAACCAATAGCGGCCTATACACAGTTGTAATCAGCAATCCCAATGGCGTCACGGTAAGCTTGCCCGCCAGCTTGAACATCAATCCATCTCCCTCGGGAACTTTTATTGACATTCGAAACGAAGGGACACCCGTATTCGATGTGGATGGAGTGACGAGGCTCGCTGGAACCAATTATTTGGCCCGGCTCTATGGAGGTGTGAATTCGAATTCACTTCATGCTTTTGGGTCAACTTCAGTTTTCTACACCGACGGCTACGGTCTTCAGGCTGGCGTGTTCGAAAGTTTGGCAGGACTGGTCCCCGACACAGCGACTGTCGGACAAAACTTGTATGTGCAGGTGCGTGTGTGGGAGCGGGCAAGCGGGGAAGATTATGAGGAAGCCCGATTGCGTGGGGGTAAAATCGGGAAGTCTGATCTCTTTCGCATTCAGGCTAGGAGTTATCCTCCCTTTCCGAGCTTCAGGAATTTAACCAACAGCTTCAGTCTGGAAGCTGGCTCACCGTTATATGCCAGCGCGAAACTTGATCCTGGACAAGTGACACCGGAAGGTGGAGTCGAATTGCTGGTCACCGGCGAAGTGGGCACGCGGTATCTGATCGAATACAGCCCGCTTTCCCCGCCTTCGTGGATGCCCTTGATGGTCGTGACCAACCAGACCGGCACAGTCTCCTTTGTGGACGCAAACGCCGCCACAAATTCCGCCCGCATCTACCGCGCACAGATTTTGAGCGACTGACCGGGGAGCATCCTGTGTTGGCAATTTACTCGCGCCAGCGTCTTGGACTGCGGCAGCCCTCTGCCGCTTTGTGCTGCGGGCGGGCGATTGAAAGCGGCAGAGGGCTGCCGCACTCCAAGACCTCGCGGAGTTCCACGGCTCCACTTTCAAAACGCAGCCACAGTTTTTCTGAAACCGCACTAGCGGGAGTTTTTCCACGAGGGCGCACTTCCCCGGTTTTTAGTTCAACTTTTCCTGCAACGCCCGCGCGATGTTGATGAACGCCTGGCCCGGCGGCTTGTCCGCGTGCGACACGACGACCGGCCGGCCTTCGTCACCGCCGATGCGGATTTCCAGGTAGAGCGGCACTTCGCCGAGGAACGGGATGTTCTTGCGCGCCGCCTCCGCGCGCCCGCCGCCGTGGCCGAAGATGTCGAAGCGCTCACCGCCGGGCGTCACGAAGCCGCTCATGTTCTCGACGATGCCGAGCAGCGGCACGTTGACCTTCTCGAACATCGCCATGCCTTTCCGCACCACGCCGAGCGAGGCCTCCTGCGGCGTGGTCACGATGACGCCGCCGTCCAGCGGCACGGTCTGGCAGAGCGAGAGCTGCGCGTCGCCGGTGCCGGGCGGCAAGTCCACGAACAGCACGTCGAGCTGGCCCCAGTCCACTTGCGTGATGAACTGCTGAATCGTCTTCTGAATCATCGGCCCGCGCCAGATGACCGGCTGGTCGTCGTTCAGCAGGAAGCCCATGCTCATCAGCTTCACGCCGTGGTTCATCGGCGGCACGAGCTTTTCCTCCGGGCTGACGATGGGCCGCTGGTGGATGCCCATCATCAGCGGGATGCTCGGCCCGTAGATGTCGCAGTCGAGCAGGCCCACCTGCGCGCCGAGCCGCGCGAACGCGCACGCGAGGTTCACCGAGCAGGTGGACTTGCCCACGCCGCCCTTGCCGCTGGCCACGGCGACGATGCGCTTGAGGCCGGGGATTTTATTCTGGTGCGCCAGCGGGCCGGCGGGCGGCGCGGTGGCGGCGGGCATTTTGATTTCCACGTGAACCATCTGCACGCCGGGCATGGCCTTCAACACGCGCTCGCAGTCTTCCTTGATTTGCCGCGCGGCGTCGGCGTTGGCGGAGGTCAATTCGAGCGAGATGCTCACCGCGCCGGCATTGGCGGCGGCGCTCTTCACGAGGCCGAACGAGACGATGTCGCGCGAGTAACCGGGATACTTCACGGCCTTCAGCGCGGCGAGGATGTTTTCCTGCGTAATCATGCGGGGCGCATTGAGACGTGGGCCGGGGGAATTTGCAAGCCGCCGGCACAATGAATGGCGGCAGGGTTTGAAAGGATTTTTTGCGTCGCGCGAAGGACGCGAAGAAAACCGCAGGGCAAGGCTTCTTTTCCTTCGCCCCCATTGCGGTCTTCGCGCAAAACCATGCCACGGCTGCACAATGGCCGCCCGGCAGATTTCTTGTTTTCTCCCGCCCCGCCATGCGCTAGCTTCCGCCCGCATGGTGCTGGTCATAGACAACTACGATTCGTTCACTTACAACCTCGTGCAGTATCTGGGCGAGCTGCGGGCGGAGCTGCGGATTTTCCGCAACGACCAGATCACGCTCGATCAGATTCGCGACCTGAAGCCGGAGCGCATTCTCATTTCCCCCGGCCCGTGCTCGCCGCGCGAGTCCGGCCTCTCAAACGACATCATCCGCGCGTTCGGCCCGACGACGCCGCTCTTCGGCGTGTGCCTGGGGCACCAGTGCATCGGCCACACTTTCGGCGCGCAGGTGGTGGTGAACCACCGCATGATGCACGGCAAGACCTCGCCGATCCGGCATAACGGCAAGGATGTCTTCGAGGGAATGCCGAATCCGTTCAACGCCACGCGCTATCATTCGCTCGTCATCCAGCGCGACACTGTGCCCGACTGCCTCGAAATCACCGCCGAGACGGACGAGGGCGAAATCATGGGCGTGCGCCACAAGGCGCATCCGATCTGGGGCGTGCAGTTCCATCCCGAAAGCATCCTCACCGAGAACGGGCGGACGATCATGAAGAATTTCCTGAAGCTCGGATGAACCGACAGCCGGTTTTTAGCCACGGATGAAACACGGATTAAACACAGACAAGCGGGACGGACAGGAACCCAATTTCCCATCCGTGTTTCATCGGTGTTTCATCCGTGGCTAAAAAATTGTGGCCGATGAACCCTGACCCTTCCATCAATGCGCGGCGGTCACGAGCGGCCGCGCCGATCACGATTGGCGTCTGGCTGCTGGGCGGCGGCGGGTTGGCGGCGGTGCTCTACTGGTTCGACCCGGCGCTCGGCGGGATTTATCCCGTCTGCCTGTTTCACCGGCTGACCGGCTGGCAATGCCCCGGCTGCGGCGGGCTGCGTGCGCTGCACCAGTTGCTGCACGGCCACTGGGCGGAGGCCGCACGGCTGAACGCGCTGCTCGTGGTCGCGCTGCCGTTTTTTGCGTGGTTCGGCGCGCGGCAGTTTGCGCGTGAAGTTTGTGGCCTCGAACCCGGAACTGGAGCCGTCCGCCCGGTGCTGCTGTGGATTTGGCTGGGTGCGGCGGTGCTGTTCAGCGTGGCGCGCAACCTGCCATTTCTGACGGGCGGGCTTGAATGATGGCGGGTGGCGGCTTACAACCTTGCCCGTCGCCACCAAACGAAAGACACAAAAGGCATCTCATGTATAAAATCATCGGCGCGGATCAGAAGGAGTATGGGCCGGTCACGGCGGCGCAAATCACGCAGTGGATTGCGGAGAACCGCGCCAACGGCCAGACGCGCGTGCAGGCCGAGGGCGGCGCGGAGTGGCGGCCGCTGTCATCCTTCCCCGAATTCGCCGCCGCGCTGGCGGGCGGAGCCACGCCGCCCGCTGCGGCTGCTGCACCCACGGGGCAGTCATCCAGTGCGCCGACGGCAGAGGAAATCCTGTCGCGGGGCGATGATTTGTTCCGCATCGGCAGTTGCGTCAGCCGGGGCTGGGAATTGTTGAAGGCGAACTTCGGCGCAATTTTTGGCGGCACGATCGTGTTCCTGCTCATCATCGGCGGGCTGACGGTGTTTGCCGAGATTCCCATCATTGGCTTGGTCGCCACGGCGGCGAGTCTCGTGGTGTCCGGGCCGCTGACCGGCGGGCTTTACCGGCTTTACCTGAAGTGCATCCGAAACCGGGGGGCGGGCGTCGGCGAAATTTTCTCCGGCTTTCAATCCGGTTTTCTGCAACTGATGCTGGCGCACATCGTGCCCGGACTGCTGGCGGCGCTCTCGGCGATGCCGGGCGGCATTGTCATCGTCGTAGCGATCAGGGCCATCGGGTTGTCCAACCCGGTGGGTGTTCTGCTGTTGGTGGTGGGTATTCTGCTGGCGCTGGTGCCGGCGATTTATTTTTCGATCTGCTGGATGTTCACGCTGGCGCTCGTGGCGGATCGGGAGATGGATTTCTCGCAGGCGATGCAATTGAGCCGGAGCGTGGTGAAGAAACATTGGGGCAGCGCCTTCTGTCTCGGTCTTGTGGTCGGTCTCGTCAACGTCGCCGGGGCGCTGGCCTGCCTCGTCGGCCTGCTGGTGAGCATTCCGATTGGCTTTGGCGCGTTCCTGTATGCCTATGAAGACATCTTCGGCACCCGCACCCGGCAGGACTCCTAGCCGCCGCACGGCCCTCCACTGCGTGCTCATCAACCAACTGGCGACGCCCGGCCTCGGCTCGGTGATCGCCCGCCGGTTCGTCGCGGGGATCGGGCAGTTGCTGTTGGCCTGCGGCGGCTTCGCCCTAGTCGTGGTGTGGTTTGCCCAGCGGTTCGCGGATTTTTCCAGGCAGTGGCAGAATCTGCCGCCCGCGCCAAAGGCTTATCCGTGGGCGGGCAAGGTGGGAGCGCTGCTCTTTCTGGCGGCGTGGCTGTGGGCGTGGGTCACGAGTGTCGCTATTTTGCGCGGGGCACGCAACGCGAAGCCGCCGGTGCTTCCTACTGATCCGGGCGGCGCGCGCTAGGGCGTGTTTTCAAAATGGCGTTGGTTGCCCGCCCTGTAGCGCAGGATGCCATCCTGCTGTTTCGCCGGTTGGCAACCGGCCAAGCCGTGAATATTACGAAGGCATTTCGCAGTCAGAGGCGTTGACCGACTGCCAGTCGGCGAAACAGCAGATTGCCAATCTGCGCTACGCCGCCGATCGCGATTATTTTGAAAACCCGCGTTAAAACGACCGGATGAAGGAATTCTTCTTCAGCCGGTCAATGTATTTTTTCTGCAGGCGGGCGCGCTCCTGGTTGATCAGAATCTGTTCAATCTCGTCCGCCACCTCGGCCAGTGGCTTCACGTGCGCCGTGCGGCGTTCCTCGGTCTGCATCAGGTAGCACGCCTCCGGCAGATCCACGACGCCGCTCTTCTGCCCCGGCTTCAGCGCGAACGCGACATCCGCCAGCTCCTTGCGGAGCACGGTGCGCTCCACCCAGCCCCAGTCGCCGCCCTGGCCGCGCTGCGAGCCGTCGGAATAAATCGCGGCCATCTCCGCGAAGGACGCACCCTCGTCCAGCTTGGTGGAAATTTCCTTCGCCAGTTTGCCCACGGTGTCGCCGGAGCCGGGCGGCTTGTTGAGGACGATCATCCGCAGCTTGACCTGCTCGGTCATCGCGAACTGGTTGGTGTTCGCCTGGTAATAATTTTCAATCCGCGTCGGCGAGACGAGGATTTCGCTGGAGACGTTCCGCTGGTGGAGCAGATCCACGATGATGCGCTCGCGCCGCTGCTGCCGGTAGCCCTCGAACGTCATGCCCTGCGCCTGCAGCGTCTTGGTGAGCGTGGCGCGGTCGCCGAAGCGCGCGCGGATGTCGCGCCGGATCATGTCGTCAATGTAGCTGTCGGGCAGGCTGAAGCCGGACTCCTTGAAGTCGTGCAGCATGAGCTGCTGCTCGACGAGCTGGTCGAGGGCGTTGCGCCGGGCCTCGTCCACCTTGGCCTTCAAGATTTGCGGCTGGCCGCGATACTGGTTTTCCAGCACGGCGACGGCCTCCGCCGTGTAGGCGTCCAGATCCTTCAGGGTGATCACCGCGTCGTTGACGATGACGACGATGCCGTTCACCAGCGCGGGCTGGGCGTGGACGACGGGCGCGGCGAGCGCGGCGAACAGGGCGATGACGAACCAATGTCTCATGTAAGGCGCGCGCATCGTAGGAGAGGCTCCCGCGAGGGTCAAGTGTGGCGAGTCGCGGTCTAAACCGGAACGATGCAGTTGAAACGGGGAGCGCGACCGTCCCGGTCGCCCCCGTCGGCGTCCCGCCGACGGGTTGGGGCGAACCCACCGTCCACCAAACGGTGCGTCCCGTTGGCGCGGGGAAGTTTTCGGCGGGACGCCTAAAACCGCGGGCGAGACGCCACGCGCTCCCAATTCAACTGCATGGTTTCAGCTAAAACCTCACTTGCCAAGCCGTCGCTGGAATTCCGCTTCATCAATAATCTTCACGCCGAGCTGCCGCGCCTTCTCCAGCTTCGAGCCGGCCTCCGCGCCCGCCAGCACGAAGTCCGTGTTCTTGCTGACCGAGCCGGTGACGTTGCCGCCGGCCTCGCGAATCAGCGCCGACGCCTCGTCGCGGGAGAGCATGGGCAGCGTGCCGGTGAGGACGAAAGTTTTGCCGACGAATGGGCGGGCGTCAGCAGACGGCGACGGAACTGCCGCCACCCCTGCGGGTCGGATGCCGAGTGAGTGGAGCCGGTGCAAAACCTTTTTTCCGCGTGCCGCCGCGAAGTAATCCAGCACCGCCGCCGCCGCGACGGGGCCGACTTCCGCAAGTGCCGCCTTTGCGCCGGATTGCGCGAGGCGGGATTCGATGGCGGCGATTTCCTCGGCGAGTTCAACGTGCCGCCGTTCGCGCCGGGCTTTGTCCGCGTCGTCCTTCGGTGGGTTCTTGCGCGAGCGCGGGCTGATTTCCTGGCGCTCGGCCTCCTTTTCGCCGAGGTCGCGGATGTCGCGCAGGACTGGTGAAGCCGCCAGTTCATCGAGCGAACGGTGGACTTGCGCGAGCTGCCACGCGGTCTGCTCGCCGATTTCCGGTATCGCCAGCGCGTGAATCCAGCGGTGCAACGGCGCGGTCTTGGCGCGCCCCAGCGCCTCAATGACCTTCGCGGCGTTCTTCTCGCCGAACACGCGCGGCTCGTCATCCGTGCCGAGGTTGAGCTTGCCGAGCGGTTCGAGCTTCAGGTCGAACAGGTCGAGCGGCTCGTCCACCAGGCCGCGTTCGACCAGCTTCTCGGCCACGATGCCGCCGAGCGACTCGATGTCGAGCGCCTTGCGCGCGGCGAAGTATTCGACCCGGCGCGTGAGCTGTGCCGGGCAGCCCGCGATATTCTGGCAACGCCACGCGACTTCCTCATCCGAAGCAGTGTCGCGCGAAGGCCGCGAAGGTTGCGAAGGAGCGATAAAAGATAATTCACCCCCACCTTCGCCGACTTCGCGGCCTTCGCGCGACACTTTCGCATTCTTAATTTTCTCCTTCGCAATCGGCCCGCCGCACGCCGGGCATTTGCCGCCGACGTGCGCGAACAAATCAAATTCCTTCGCGCCGGGCGGACGCTTCGTCTTCATCACCTCGAAGACTTCTGGAATCACCATGCCGGCCTTGCGGATGACAACCGTGTCGCCAATGCGGATGTCCTTGCGGCGGATTTCGTCCTCGTTGTGCAGCGTCGCGCGCGAAATCGTCGAGCCTTGCACGAAGACGGGTTCGAGTTCCGCCACGGGCGTGAGCACGCCGGTGCGCCCGACTTGAACGGTGATTGCCTTCAACACGGTTTCCGCCGGAGTAATCCACGGGATGGGCTTGTGAACGATGGCGTAGCCCGGCGCGCGGCTCTTGGCCGGAATGCGCGCCCAGTCGGCGATGGAATTCACCTTGAGCACGATGCCGTCAATCTCGTAGGACAACTGCCGGCGCAGGTCGCGGTCTTCGTCGTAGTGTGCGACGACCTTGTCGCGATAAGTTTTCAGCACCTCTTCAATGCCGTCGCAGACCCACCAGCGCTGCTGCGTCGGGAAGCCGAGGCGCGCGAGCGCTTCAAGCGTCTCGGCGTGCGTCTCAAACCCGATCCCATCACACGCGCCGACCGCGTAGAACACCACGCTGATGGGCCGTTGCGCGACGAGGCGCGGGTCGAGCTGCTTGAGCGCGCCGGCGGTGGCGTTGCGGGCGTTGGGAAAAGGCTTCTCCCCGGCGGCGGCCAGCTTCGCGTTCAGCGCATCGAAGTCCTTCGTCGCAATGTAAGCCTCGCCGCGCACTTCGAGCAAAGTGGGACAGGCATCCTGCCTGTCCGGTGAGGTGTTAGAACTGGCCGACGCGCCAGGATTTACCGTGCTAAACCGGACAGGCGGGACGCCTGTCCCACTGCCGAAACGCAACTCCAGCGGAATCGCGCGCACCGTCCGCAGATTCGCCGTGATGTCGTCGCCGAACTGGCCGTCGCCGCGCGTGACACCGAGCGCGAGCTGGCCGTGCCGGTAATGCACGCTGATGGAAACGCCATCCACCTTCGGCTCCAGCACGTATTCCACGCGGTCGCGGCCCAGGTGTTTGCGGATGGTGGCGTCGAACGCGCGCAGTTGCGCGAGGGTGTTTTCGTCCTGCGCCCGGTTGCGCTTGTCGCGGTCCGGTTCCTCGTCCTTGGTCGGGTGGTCGGCGCTTTCGATTTTTTCCAGCGACAGCATCGGCTGAAGGTGCTGCACGCGGGCGAAGCCTTCCGAGGGCGTGCCGCCGACACGCTGTGTGGGCGAGTTCGGCGTGACGAGTTCGGGGAACTGCTTTTCCAAATCCTGAAGCTCGCGGTAAAGCTGGTCGTATTCGCGGTCGCTGATGACGGGCCGGGCCAGCACGTAGTAGGCGTGGTCGTGCGCGCGGATTTCCGCAGCAAGCTGGGCGTGGCGCGCTCTGGCGGCGGCGAGATTCATCGCGGACGTTCTAGCGCGGGGGCGGAAAAATGCACGCCCATTTGTCCTGTGTCTTTACCGGCGCGGGCGGATTTACTACACTTCGCCCGATGAATCCGCCGAGTTTCAACGCCCGCCGTGCGACGCTGGACGACCTGCCCGTGCTGCGTCCGCTCTGGAGCGCGGGGCAGCTCGACGCGCTGCACCTGGAAAAACGGCTCACGGATTTCCAGGTGGCCGAGACCGCCGAGGGCCGCCTCGTGGCGGCGGTGGGCCTGCACGTGGACGGCCTGCACGGGCGCGTTCACAGCGAGTGTTATCTGGACGCGGCGCAGACGGATGCGCTGCGCGCGTTGTTTTGGGAGCGACTGCTGGCCGTGGCGCGCAACCGCGGCCTCGTGCGCCTGTGGACGCTGGAGGCAGTTCCCTTCTGGCGCGAGCACGGCTTCGCGGAGGCTGATGCGGAAATCAAAAAGAAATTTCCAGCGGCGTTCGGCGATGAATCGGCGGCGTGGCTCACGTTCAAGCTCAAGGAGGAACTCGCCGCCGCTCTCTCGATGGATCACGAGTTCGAGCTGTTCCGGCAGGCGTCGGAGCAGGATCGCGAGCGCATGATGCGGCAGGGACGCATCATGAAAGGCGTGGCCACCGTCCTCGCGCTGATGCTGTTCATCGCGGTCATTGTCGGGGGCGTGCTGCTGTTCAAGAAGCACCGCCTGCGCGTTCCTTTTTCAGGGTCAGCTCCCGCGAAGCAGAGATAATTCAAGCCGTCGCGCTCGCCGCCGAAAATTCATCCGCGTGATACGAGCTGCGCACGAGCGGCCCGCTGGCGACGTGGATGAACTCCATCTCCTCCGCAACGAGTTTGTATTCCGCAAACTTCTCCGGGCGGATGAATTCCACCACCGGCAGATGTTTCAGCGTCGGCTGGAGATACTGGCCGAGCGTGAGGATGTCGCAGTTTGCACGGCGCAAATCGGCCATCGCCTCGAACAGCTCGTTCTCCGTCTCGCCGAGGCCGAGCATGAGGCCGGATTTCGTGTGGATGCCGGGACGCCGCGCCTTCACCTTGGCCAGCACGGAGAGCGAGCGGTCATAAGTCGCGCGATGCCGCACCGAGGGTGTGAGGCGGCGGACGGTTTCGAGGTTGTGGTTGTAAATCTGCGGATTCGCCGCGAGCACCGAGTCAATCGCGTCGTTGCAGTCCAGAAAATCCGGCACGAGCACCTCGATAACAATGCCGGGGTTCAACTCGCGCACCTTCTCAATCGTCTGCCGGAAATGTTCCGCGCCGCCGTCCGCAAGATCGTCGCGCGCGACGGCGGTGATGACGACGTGCTTGAGCCTCATGCGCCGCGTGGCCTCGGCGACACGCGCGGGTTCGTCCGCTTCGAGTGCGAAGGGCTTGGCGGTGGACACGGCGCAGAAGCCGCAGGCGCGCGTGCAGCGGTCGCCGGCGATCATGAACGTGGCCGTGCCCTTGCTCCAGCATTCCCAGTGGTTCGGGCACTTGGCGCTCTCGCAGACGGTGTGGAGCTTGAGTTCGTCCAGCAGCGAACGCGTGCGCCCGAACGTGTCCGCCGTGGGCAGCGGCAGGCGCAGCCAGTCCGGCAGGCGCGGGCGGGGCTTCAATTCAACAGTCGTCATTCAAAATTCAATTTAGCCACGGACGAAACACGGACGAAACACGGAACACAAAAGGTAGGGCGGGCAGTCCTCTGCCCGCCGCACCCAGCGCGCACGGAGTGACGCTCTCTGTCTTCAATATTCCGAGTCCGTGTTCATTCCGTGTTTCATCTGTGGCTGCTTAAAACTGGTTTTCCTTCCACCACACTTCGAGTTCATCCGCGCCGAAGTCTGCGAGGATTTTGCCGTCCACGTCAATGCTCGGTGCCCGCGTCTGGCCGGTGAGTTCAAGCATCTCGTCGCGCGCGGTGCGGTCGGCAGTGACGTCGAGCTGTTCGTAGCGGATGCCGCGCTCGTCGAGCCAGTCCATGGCCTCGTCGCACCACGGGCAGAAGGGTTTGATGAAGAGGCGGGTTTTCTTTGGCTTCATTGATTCGCTGTTATAGCTGAAAGGCGGTTCACGCCTTTTGGAAATGTGCTTTTGCTCGGCGATAGTGCAAATTTGCACACAAACGTATCCTTTATTAACCATCACTCTTGATTTTTGTGATTGGCGGCGTCTATGTATTGAGAAAGCGGTAAGTGTGGTATGAATTTTTCTTTCTCCGCGCCGGCACCCACGAACTTCGCCCACTGCCGGCAACGTCGAGACAAATCCTCCATGCCAAATTCATGAAACTTGTTTTTTTCGACTTGAAGGCGGCCACCATCATCGGAATATCGGACAAATGAGTATGCAAAATACCCCTTAAATCGAAAACTCTTGTCGTAGAATATTTCAACTTCTCCACTTTCATCAATTGTTTCTGAAACTCTAATCCCACCCCGCAAATCGTCTTCGCTGATTTCTAGAAGTATTCCTGGAGGGAACTGCCGATACAAACACAAGCTTCTGAAAGCCCCGTCGAACGGATTGACAATCAAACTCCCGATAGGAGCATATCTTGCAGACATGGGTTTCTGAAAGTTTAGTTTAGACATTCTCGGATCGCTCAACATTTGCTCCAAGGGCGTCCCTAATGGCACCGTATCCAACACGTCTGCGATTTTTTTGACCGTGTTCTTTGGATACACTCCAATGGTGTAACAGCCTGTCAAAACCAACGCCAAGACGATATATGAAACGATTTCAAGAATTCGGTTAATCGAAATGAGAATCTCGCGCATGGGGTTCCGAGTTAGTTTTCTGTGATGAACGTATCACTGTGCTCATAACACGGCGCGCAACAGCAGAGCAGCCGCAGCACTTCGTTGCCCGTGTTCCAGAGCTTGTGCTTTTTGCCCGGCGGGATGGCGATGGCATCGCCGGGGCGCACGTCGCACGTCTCGCCCTCAATCCGCATCCGGCCAGTGCCGTGCGTGATGTAGTAAATCTCCTCCGTCTTCGCGTGGTAATGCTCCATCGTGCTGCCGCCCACCAGCACGCGCGCCTCGGCCAGGCTCTGATTGCGGATGCCGGAGTTGCGATAGGCCAGCAGCTCGCGGATTTCCGAGCCGTCCTTCGTGGTGAAGGCGGGCACGTCATCGAGATGTTTCACGTCCATACGCCGGAAATTATTCCGCCAAGTCACTCCGATGGCAACCAGCGGTTGCCGAAAATCTTCTCCCAGTTCGCCTGCCCCAGCGCCACGCCGCCGACAATCAGCGCCGTCGCCAGCCAGAACGTCGGCGTCACCGGCTCGCCGAGGCAGAAGTGCGCCCAGCCCATCGTGGTGACGGGGATGAGGTTGCCGGCGAGCAGCACCTTGCTCACGGGCCAGTGCTTGAGGGCGTTGTTCCACAGCGCGAACGACACCACGCCGCCGCACACGACGCAGTAGAGTTGAATCCCTGCGACATCCCAGCGCCAGACGAGTCCGCCGCGCCGGAAAACTTCAATGGCGGCCAGCGGCGCGAGCAAAGTGGCCGCGCGCCACATCGTCTGGGCGGTGATTTCCGCGCCGGAAAGTGTCGCGCCGAGCGCGCGACACGTGCGGCTGTAGCGCGTCCAAATGAGGCTCGCGCCGAGGGCGAGCGCGCCGCCCTGCAAATGCTCCGCGCCGAGTTTCAACTTCGGCCAGAAGAGCACGAGCACGCCGCTGACGGCCAGCAGCGTGGCGGCGTAGCGCTTGAGCGACTCGCGGCGCATCGTCGGGCGGCCCTCCAGCAGCGTCGCCCAGATGGGCGAGGTGCCGAGGCAGAGCGCGACGTTGCTGGCCGTGGTGAACAGCAGCGAACAGGTGAACAACACGACGTAGAGCGCGAGGCTTGTCCCGCCGTGCCACCACAGCGTCCGTCTTTGCTCCGGCGTGAGCGGCACGTTCGGGCCGAACCAGTTCGTCCAGCGCAGCAGGCCGAGCAGGATGGCTGCGACGCAAAACATCCGGCTACAGCCAATCCAGACCGGCGGCCAGTGGCCGACGAGGAATTTCACACCGGTGTTGTTCGCCCCCCACAGGAACACGGCGGTAAAGATGCCGGCGGCGATGGCGGAGTTGGAACGGCTTAAAAACACGGGGGAGAGTTAGGCGATGTCGCGTGGACGCTGCAACAGGATTCACTCTGCAAACAATGGACAAGCTTCTGCCTATGGGCGACTCCAACCTGAAACCGCTCTTGCAGGGGCCGTGCGGCACCACACTCGGAAACGCACGGGATAAACCAAGGGTCAAATTTCAATCACCGTGATTTCCGGACGGCAATTGAAACGCACGTTCATGTAAAACCAGCCCAGCCCCGCGCCCACGTAGAGCGGGCCGGAGGCTGTGTGGAAAAGGCCGAGGTCGTAACGGCCAACGCCCCACGGCGTGACCAGCGGGCCGTAAAAAGGGATCCGAACCTGGCCGCCGTGGGAATGCCCTGCCAGTGCGAGGTCAAACTTGTAGGCGCCAATCTTGTCCACCCACTCCGGGTAGTGAATCAGCACGATGTTTTTCGCGGCGGGATTCAGGGTCAACTGCGGTGCCTTCATGCACGTTGCGCCGGCGAGATTCACCCTGCCGCCCGCCGCAGAAATGCTTTCGTCCATCAACCACTTCCCTCCGGTGGCGGCAAACGCGGCGGCAATCAGTTTGAAATCCGCCTTGCTCCAATAATCATGGTTGCCGGGGACACCGTAGAGCGGCGCTTTGATGCCACGCAACAATTCGAGCGCCTCATTCACAAATTCGGCGTCCTCGACAAGGTCGCCGGTGAAGCAGACAAACTCCGGGGCGAGCGCGTTAATTTTCTTCACCACCGCCGTCAGATAATCGCGGTCGCCCTTGTGGTGCAGGTCGGTGAAGTGAACGAAGCGAACCGTGGGCTTCTCCTTCGTCAATCGCAGACGACGAACCTTGAACCAGTTCGGCTCGAACCAGAGCGCATCCGCCACCGCGAGCACGGGCGTCCCGCACAGAAGCGCGTAAAAAAGACGCCGCCGGCTGATTTTGATGAGTTTCATGGCATCACGATCCGGGTGTCGCGCCAGAATACGCCCGGCCTTGGTGCTTCGCAAGGCTGTGCAAAGATGGGTCTGTGGCGGCAATGGAAATGAGTCGGCCTGTTGATTGCCAATTAAATCAAAAACCCAGCCAAGTCGCCTTGGCTGGGTTCGTGGAGAATTTGTTTCGTCGGCCTACGCGAACAGCTTCGTGACGGCCTTGGCCTTCACGAGTTCGCGCGGCTGGTTGAGGTGGTTGTAGACGATCGTCTCCGGGTCAATGCCGACGGCGTGGTAGATGGTCGCCAGCAGCTCGGTCGGATGCACGGGGTCGCTCTTCGGGCTGGAGCCGGTCTTGTCGGACTCGCCGTGGACATAGCCACGCTTGATGCCCGCGCCAGCAACGATGCTGGTGTAGCAATACGGCCAGTGGTCGCGGCCGTCGGCGCTGTTGTTGTTGCCGGAGGTGGAGAGACCTTTCTCCGGGCTGCGGCCAAATTCGCCAAGGCAGACAACAAGCGTCTCGCTCAACAGGCCGCGTTGATCCAGGTCTTCAAAAAGCGCGCTCAAGCCCTTGTCCAGCATCGGGCCGGACTTGTCCTTCATGCGCTCGGTGAGGCCGACGTGGTGATCCCACGAATGGTTGTCGGAATTCGCGACCTTGGGCCAGATGACCTCGACGACGCGCGTGCCGGCCTCGACGAGACGACGGGCGAGCAGCAGGCTCTGGCCGAAAGTGTTGCGGCCATAGCGGTCACGGAGCGCGTCGGATTCCTGCGAGAGCGAGAAGGCGTCGCGCGCGCGGCCGGAGACGATGAGGTTGAGGGCGCGCTGATAATACTCGTCGAGGTTGTATTGCGCGGTGGCCTTCTCGATGTCCGGCATCGCGGCCTCGATGGACTCGCGGAGCTTGGCGCGGCGTTCGAGGCGCATGGCGAAGACTTCCTGCGGGAGCTTGAGGTCATCGGTCTTGATGCGCTCCATTTTCTTCATGTCGAGATCATCACCCTCGGGGAACAGCGTGTAGGGATCGTAGGCCTTGCCGAGGAAGCCCGCGCTGCCGCCCTTGCCGACGACGTTGGACTCCTGCAACGGCCGCGGGAGCATCACGAACGGCAGCATCGGCTCCTTCACCGGCTTGAGGCGGATGATGTTCGAGCCGAAGTTCGGATAGTCCTTCGCGTTGGGCGGTTCGAGCTGGCCGGACGGGCTGACCTTGTCGGTCGTGTAGCCGGTCATGATCTGGTAGATGGCGGCGGTGTGGTTGAACAGGCCGTTGGGCGTGTAGCTCATCGAGCGGATCATGGTGAACTTGTCGTTCACCTTCGCGAGCTGCGGCAGGATTTCCGTGTAGTTCACGCCGGGAATCTTGGTGGGGATGGGCTTGAACTGGCTGCGGATTTTGTCCGGCACGTTGTCCTTCGGATCCCAAAGATCAAGGTGCGACGGGCCGCCCTGGAGATAAACCATGATGACGCTCTTGGCCTTGCCCCAGCCAGGGCCGCCGAGGGCCTTGCCGGATTCGCTGGCGGCGGCGTTGAGGCGCAGCATGGAGCCGAGCGAGAGGCCGAGGATGCTCGAGCCGCCGAGGCGCAGGAGGTCGCGGCGCGTCATCTTCGCGTGCGTGTCGCAGAGGTCGGTGTTGTATCCGCCGGGTAGATGGATCATAGGGTTGCCTTTCGTGTGTTGGTTATACTGTTAATGACTTTCAAAGCGTTCGTCCAGCGAATATCGAATCCAACCTCAACCACAGCACGCCGACGTGTGCGCGGTTGAATTCAACACATTGTTAAACGAAAAACAGTTCATCGTTGCTTTCTGGTTCGTGTGCTCGATTCTTTCCTCACTTTGGCGACAAGTTCTTCATCGTCTTCTTCGTGATCAAACTCCTCTTGCTCTTCGAGACTGAGCGTGACTTCTTCTTTGCGACGCAATGTAGACCTCAACGTAAACCAGCCATAAAGCACTAGCGGCACGCCTACCCCAAAGCTACCCAAACCAAAAAAGAAGCTCGGCCCGGTGTATTCTTTTTGACGCTCGACGAAAATGTTGTAGAGCACCCAGCCAATGATCGCGACGCCCGCCACGAGACACACGAAACCGAACAACGCAAGTGGCACACGGAACAGAACATTGAAGACGCGGCTGGACAACGTCGCGCCATCATTCGTGCGATAAAAGTCAATCATTCGCAGAATTCCGAATGGGATCAGAAGAAAAATGTAAACAATAGCAAGAACCCCACCTACAGTTTCGTTCGGCACCTTGGGCACGACTACCGGCACGCCTAGATACACTAGCAAATAAGCGGCGACCCGAATTGACGTTTTCAAATTCATTATTCCATACAACTAGCGATTAAACAGAAACGCCGGGTTGTTGATGAGCGCCCACGCCAGATCCTGCGCGCCGGTGAGCCGCTTGTTCGTCACCTGTTTCGCGCTCATCGCGGCGTCGGCACGGAGCTGGACGAGCTTCGGGTCAACCGGCACGGGCGTTTCCGCGCGGGCCAGCAGGGTCTTCAACTCGGTCAGCTTGGCGTCCTCGATGAGCGGCTTCTTCGCGGTGGCGAGCGCCTGCTCCTTTTTCAAAAGGCCGGTGTCCACGGTGCGATAGTAGGCCGCGAGTTCCTTCTGCTGCTTCTCGTCGCGCTCGGCGGCGGGAATTTTTACGATGTTCAGCACGTTTTCCGGCAGGCCCAGTTCCAGCGGCTTTTTCGAGGTCGTCGCCCACAGCCGGAAGCGGCCCAGTTGATAGCCGTCACGAAACCGATGCTGAAGCGTGAAGGTGAAGTTCGCCCCGCCCTTCTCGCCGATGGGTTTGGCGAGCGAGAAGCGCGCGAAGTGCGGCACGCCGAACTGCGGCGACACCGCCCAGCCGTCGCGCCCGCCCTCGGCCTTGCCGTTGACAGCGTCCTTGACCTCGTATTGCTTCTGCGAGAAGTCGGCGCGGGCGTCCTTGAAGGCGACGGCGGTTTGCGCGCGGCGGCCCGCCTTGTCGCCGGTGGTGACGAGCATCTCGCTCAACACAAAATTGCCGTCGTTCGCGCGGCCGGGGCCGAAGCGCGGCAGGCTCTCATGCGGCAGCGCCTCCAGCATCACGCCGGTGATGCCCGCGAGCTTCGACTCCGCGCTAATGATGTAATCCACGAAGTTCGCCGACGGGCCGGAGGCGAGATACGAGCCGTCCTCCAGCTTCTTCAATTCAATGTTGTTGTTCGCCGTGGCCTTCTTGATGTCGAGCGGCACCCAGGCGGTGGCGAGGCGGTTGGAGTCGAGCGCCTTCTCCCATTCAGCCTGTTTCGCCGCCAGCGTTTTCTCGTAAGGCGCAATCGCCTTGGCCGCCGCTGCAATCGCGTCCTGCCGTTTCTTCTCGTCCTCGGCGACCTTCGGCGCGATTTCCTTCGTGCGCGCCTCAACGTCAGCCTTGGCGGTCTTGACGCTCTGTTCGCGCTCGGCCTGCTTCTTCGCGTAAATCGGCGACCACGCCTTCTCGGCGACGGCGAGTGTGCCGGCGAGCGTGGAGTTCTCGGCGTCCATGTCCTTCCAGGCGGCGAGCGTGGACTTGACTTCCTTTTCAAGCGGCGCGCGGTTCAACACGCGGAAGAAAACCTCCTCGATGAGCTTGCGGTCGTCCGAGGTTGCGGCGGCGAGCTTCGCGATTTCGTTTTTGGAATCGTTGATCGCCATCGAAACCGCCGGGCCGCTCAAGAGCGCCATGACGGAGCCGAGCTTGATGTCGTTGCTGCGCTCACATTCGCACGCGCTTTCGCGCGGCGGGCGTCCGAGGTTCGCGAGCAGGCCGCTGGGCACGTCAATCGCCGAGTCGGGCAGTTGCGCCGCACGCGTGCCGGCCTTCACGCCGGGGAAGTTCGGCGTTGAGCCGGTGACGCGCAGCACGGCGTCGTAAAGCACCTCGGCGGGCAGGCGGCGCGCGGTGGCGTGCGAGTAGTTGATTTTGTCGTCCGCGTTCCAGCGGTGCGTGGCGATGGAAAGCTGGTAGGTGCGCGACTTGCAGACGAGCTGCATGACGTGGCGGACGTTGAAGCCGCTCTGGACGAATTCCCGCGTGAGATGGTCGAGCAACTCCGGGTTCGACGGCGGGTTGCCCGCGCGAATGTCGTCCAACGGCTCGATGACGCCGACGCCGGTGAGGTAGCCCCAGATGCGGTTCACGTAGCTCATCGCGAAGTAGCGGTTGTCCGCCGAGGTCATCCACTCGGCGAGCTGGTCGCGGCGCGAGGGCTTCTCCTTCTTCAGCTCGAACTTGGCCGGATACGGAAAGTCGGGCGGGGAAATCTTCCCCGTGCGGTCGTGTTTCACGTCGCCGTCGTTCTTGTCATAGATGATTTCATACAGCGGCTTCGCGCCCTCGACCGCCGTGCCGCCGATGTTGCGGTTGCCGCTCTCCGGGTCGCGCTTCAAGTCCACCTGCGCGAAATACGCCGCCATGTGGTAATACTGGTCCTGCGTCCAGCGCTCGAACGGATGGTCGTGGCACTTGTTGCAGTTGAAGCGCGTGGCGAGAAACAGGTGCGTGGTGTTCTCCATCGTCTCGGCGGGCGTGCGGAGCACCTTGTAGTAGCTGCCCGCCGGATTCTCGCGGTTCGAGCCGGTGGCGGTGAGAATCTGCTTCACAAACTTGTCGTAGGGCGTGTTGGCCTCGACTTCCTTGCGAATCCAGTTGCGGAACGCGCCCGCGCCCTCTTCGCCGAGGAACTTGCGGTTCACCTGGAGCAGGTCGGCCCACTTGTTCGCCCAGTGATCCACGTAATCGGGCGAGCCGATGAGCTTGTCAATCAGCTCGTCGCGCTTCGCCCGCGTGTCGCGCTTGTCCGCGAGAAAACTCCGCACTTCCGCCGGAGTCGGCGGCAGGCCGGTGAGGTCGAGATAAACGCGGCGGACGAAATCCTCGTCAGCGCACAGGCCGGACGGCAGGATTTTCATGCGCTGCCACTTCGCGGCGACGAACTCGTCAATCTTGTTGTTCGCCGGCTGTTCCTGCCAGACGAAGCCGCTGCGGTCGCCCATGACCGTCACCGTGGTCGCATCGTAGGCGCCCTCGAACCGCGCGAGCACCGGCGCTTCGCCGCGCCGCAGCGTCTTGATGAGGCCGCCGCCGTCGGTCGCAACCACGTCCATGTTGCCGCTCTCGATGAACGCCTCCGCCGTCACGTCGCGCGACTTGCCGTCGGCGTAGGTGGCGATGATGCGAACCTGCTGCTGGGCGCCGATCTGCTGGACGACGGGGTTTTTCGGGAACACGTCAATTTTCGTCACGCGCGGCGCGGCGAGGTTAAGCTTTGCGCCGTCGGCAATCCACGCGCGGATGATCTCGTAATACTTCTCGCCGACCTTCGTCCGCTGGCCGCCCTCATGGGGAACGCCCGCCGTGGCCTTGAGCAGCATCAGCGAATCGTCCGGCGAGGCGAAGTTCACGCGGCGTCCAGCAAGGTCATCCACGAGTGCGCGCACGTCGTAAATCGGGTCGTAGCCGCGCAGCGAGAGCTTGAAGCCGACCTTGCCGTCCTTGGAGCCGTGGCAGGTGCCGGCGTTGCAGCCGAGCTTCGAGAGCACGGGGTTCACATCGCGGATGAAATCCACTTTTTCCTCCGGCTTGAAATTCACCACCTCGACCGGCACTTTCGCCGACTTGCCGCCGAGGCTGACGGTCGCCTCGGTCTTGCCGTTCTTAAGCGGGCGCAGGTGGCCGAGCGGGGAAAGCGCGGCGTTCGCGGCGGCGAGCTGGGCGGTGACGAGCCGCGTGACGTCCACGCTGTCGCCGGACGCGAGCCGCGCGGTGACGAGCAACTGCGCGTAGTCGTAACGACCGTTGAGCTTGACCGTTTTTGGGGTGACTTCGAGCGCGGTGACTTGCGCGCCCTTGGGCAGGGATTCTTTTTCCTCGGCGAGGGCAACAGGCTTCATCGCCTCGGCGGCGTGGGAAACAGAGGCGAGACCAATGCAGGCGAGAAGGGACGCGAGCCGGAGCCATGAACGGGAGCCGGAGTCTTGCCGCCGAAGTAGTGGGACAGGCGTCCCGCCTGTCCGGTGGAGCACACGAAGGCCAAGCCAACCGCACAATAGAAATAACGCCTCACTGGACAGGCGGGACGCCTGTCCCACTACCTGCCAGCGTTCACGCTGCAATATTGGTTTCGTCTGCATCTGAAAATTCATGTGGCTTGGGTTCGATGTTCCTTGGCCGGGCGGCATTCACTCACTTGGAACCAGACTGTTTGCGCGCGGGTGCGGCGGCGTTTTGCGCCACCTGCTTCGTGGTCAGCGGCACGGGAATGAACTCCTTCACCACGCTGCCGTCGACGGTGTTGAGGAAGCGCACCCTGCCGTCGTCACCGGCGGCGGCGATGGTTTTGCCGTCGGGGCTGAAGGTGAGCGTGTAGACGCCGGAGTTGAGCCTGGTCTCGGCGACGAGTTTGACTTCCGCCGTGGTGAACTTCTCGATGGCCTCCTTGTCCTCGGCGGTGTAGGCGCTGGCGATCTTCGCCGCGTAGGCTTTCAGGATGTTCGTCGGGATCACCGTGTCGAAGACGCCGTTGTAGATGGCCACCGCGCCCTTGCCGTCGAGGCTCGAACCGGCGGCCAGCAGCCTGCCGTCGGCGCTGTAATTCACGCTGTAGACCCGGCCCTCCATCGGCGGGAATTTGCGCACGAGATTCGCGTTGTCGCCGATGCGGCGCACGGCCTTGCGGAACACCCGGTAAAGCTCCGGCACGCCGTTCGCGCCGCCGACGAGCACCTCGTCGTGGCCGGGCCGCAGCGCGACCGAGCGCAGGCCGCCGCGCAGCGCGCCGGGCGTGATGGAACTCACGTTGTCAATGAACCGCTGCGTCTCGACCTCGGTGAGCTTCGTGCTCATGTCGCGGCCCACGGAAATGATGTGCTTGCCGTCCTTGTCGAACACGGTGTCGAGCACCCAGTCGCTGTGCGAGCCTTGCTGGAGCACCAGCTTGCCGGTCGCGGCCTCCATGGCGCGCACCGTGAAGTCCGGGCAGCCGAACGCCACGAGCTTGCCGTCCGGCGACCAGCTCACGCCGTAGGCCGTGTCGTAGCCGATGGGCACGGAGACGGAGAGTTTCTTCTTCTCCACGTCCCATATTTGAATCTCGCCCATCCGCGCGGGCAGGCCGCCGGCGACGGCGAGGAATTTTCCATCCGGCGAAAACCGCACCGTCTCGATGCGCTCCGACAACCCAACCAGCCGCGCGACGAGTGCCGAACCATCGGCCTTGTGCAGGAGAACCTCGTGAAATCCGGCCACCGCGAGCAGCTTGCCGTCCGGCGAATAATCCAGCGACGTGATGACCGGCGGGCGCTTGTAGGTCGGCGGATGCTCGGCGTCAATGCGCTGCACGGCGTTGGGCGGGGTGTCATCCCTCGCGCCCTCGGCGACCCAGCGGCGGATGAGCGCGATTTCGTCGGGCTTGAGCGGCGGCTTGTCCTTCGGCATCTCGACTTCGCCGTCCTTGTTCGGCGTGATTTCCGCGAGGAGATAGCTCTGCTCCGGCTTGCCGGGCACGACGGCCTTTTTGCCACTGTCGCCTTCGCCGAGAAGTTTTGCGAAGTCCGTCATCACGTAGCCGCCCTTGTTCTTGGCCGGCTGATGGCAACCTTGGCATTGCGCCTGAAAAATGGGGCGGAGCTGCCGGTAATAGCTCACCGGCGCGTTCGGATCGACCTCGGTTTTCGCGGGCGGCGCGGCGGCGAATGCGCCGATTTCCACGAGGCAAAACACGGCGGCGGCGCAACTGCGCGCGGCCAGTCCAAATATCAACGGACGCTCAAGCATAAATTGTGACGGTTGGCAGACTACCGTGCGACGGCGAGAACACAATGGAGCATTCTGCCAATCTCCATGTAATATCCTGCCAACGAAGGCTGTCAACGGAATGTCTCTGTTGGCCGAGGTGGAACGAGATTTTCAGCGCACGCCGCTGCCGGGCTTCGGTTTCCATTTGAACTGCCGATGCCGACAAACTTTGTTGACAGGGAAATGGATTGGGCGAAGATGCGCCGCGTTTTGCGGCGTCGGAAGGCGTTGCCAGCGTCCCAGAATGCCGCCGTGAGCCGCAAGTTTGCCATGGCGGCGGATTTTTTGGCCGCCGCCCTAATTCCGAACATTAACAAATCGGAAAAGTGGCGGAAACCCCCGAACTGGGCTTGCAGGCCGGGCGGATGCGGGTTAAACAGCAGCCGGATTTTGAGCAGGCACGCTAATAATTGCGAGATTGCCGGATAAGAAGAGTTGAATTTGCAGGCCGTCACGGACGGATTCGGGCGCGTGGCGGACGAGGTCGCCGCCCGAACAACCCAACAAACTGATGTCAGACATTTTTCCGAAGTGGACCAACCGGCTTCCCCTTTACGCGGGCATCGGGGCGGTTCTGATCGGCAGCGCGGTCACGGCGGGGGTGTGGTATTACTTCACGCCCAAATACACCCGCGTCGGCTACCAGCCGGTGCAGCCGGTCGCGTTTTCCCACACCATTCACGCGGGCCAGCTCAACATTGACTGCCGTTACTGCCACAACGGCGTCGAGAAGTCGTGGTATTCCAACATCCCCGCCGCGACGACGTGCATGAACTGCCACAATCAGGTGCTCAAGGACGACCCGCGCCTCGCGCTCGTCCGCGAAAGCGCCGCGACGGGCAAGCCGATTCCCTGGGTGCAGGTTCACAAGATGCCGGACTACGTGTATTTCAACCATGCCGTCCACGTGAACCGCGGCGTGAGCTGCGTGCATTGCCACGGGCAGGTCAACAAGATGGACGAGGTGCGGCATGACAAGCCGTTGAGCATGGGTTTCTGCCTCGACTGCCATCGCAATCCCGCGCCGAACCTGCGCCCGCCCGACAAGGTCACGGATTTGAACTGGACGCCGGAAAACGGCGGAATCCCCAAGGATTTCGGCCTCAAGGCCGTCCATGACTGGAAAGTCAATTCCTCGCAAAATTGCTCCGCCTGCCACCGATGAAGACCATTCCTCCACCCTGCCCCGAGCCGGAAGTCGGGCCGAAATACTGGCGCAGCCTGGACGAGCTGTCGGAGACGCCGGAGTTCCGCGAGTGGGCCGAGCGCGAGTTTCCCGCCGGCGCGAGCGACCTGAATGACGGCGTGAACCGCCGTAATTTCGTCAAAATCATGTCCGCCTCGTTCCTGCTGGCGGGCTTCGGCCTCACCGGTTGCCGCAAACCGGTGGAGAAGATTTTCCCGTTCTCGAAGATGCCGGAGGGCTACGTCCACGGCGTCCCGCAGTTTTTCGCCAGCGCCATGCCGACGCGCCACGGCGCGATTCCGCTCGTCGTCAAGTCCAGCGACGGGCGTCCCACGAAAATCGAGGGCAACCCCCAGCACCCCGACAGCAACGGCGGCACCGATGTCTTCGCGCAGGCGGCGATTCTTGGCCTCTACGATCCTGACCGGGCGCAGCACTTCCGCAAGGGCGGCAATTCCGTCAGCGCGGCGGCGGCGATGGACAATTTGTCCGCGCTGTCGAAGAAGTTTTCCGCGAACGGCGGCGAAGGGCTTTCCTTCCTCGCCGAGCGCAGCAGTTCGCCGTCGCGCGCGCGGCTGGTGGCGGCGATTCGCCAGAAATTTCCCAGGGCGAAGTGGCACACCTACGAGCCGGTGGACTTCCGCGTCCATAACGTCGCCGCGTCCATCGCCACCAACGGCAGCGGGTCGAACAAAACCCCGTATTTCCGGCTCGAAAAGGCCTCCGCGATTCTCTCGCTCGAATGTGATTTTGTCGGCGGCGAGGATGACGCGGCGCGGCTGATTCGCGGCTACGCCAAGGGGCGGAAGATTGCCAAGCCCGGCGACAAGATGAACCGCCTCTACGTCGTCGAGGCGCTCATGTCGCAGACCGGCGCGAACGCCGACCATCGCCTGCGCGTGCAGTCGGCAGAAATCCTCGGCATCGCCGCGCAAATTGCGAAGGAAGTGCTGCGCCAGACCGGCGGCGGCAGGGAACTTTCCGGCGCGCTGGACACGCTCGCCACGACGAAGGCGAATCCGAAATGGATTGCCGAATGCGCGAAGGATTTGCTGGCGCACAAGGGCAAGGCGCTCGTGCTCGCGGGCCATCGCCAGCCGCTGGCGGTTCACCTCATCGCGCACGCGCTCAACTCCGCGCTCGGCGCCTACGGCTCGACGGTGGAGTTCCGCCAGGCCGATGCCGACGAGCTGGCGCAGGATTTTTATTCCTCCTCCGACCCGCTCGGCGACAAGTGGGTGGACGTGGGGCGGCAGGGCAGCATTGCCGGCCTCGCGAAGTCGCTCGATGCCGGCGAAGTGGACACGTTGGTCATCCTTGGTGGCAATCCGGCCTACAACGCGCCTGCCGACCTCAATTGGGCCAAGGCGCAGGGCAAGGCCAAGTCCGTCGTCCGCCTCGGCTATTACGAGGACGAAACTTTTGAAGCCGCGAAGCGCGCGGGTGACTGGCATCTGCCGCAGGCGCACTTCCTCGAATCGTGGGGCGACGCCCGCACCACGGATGGCACGCTCGTGCCGGTGCAGCCGCTGATTGAGCCGCTGTTCGGCGGCGTGACGGAACTCGAAGTGCTCGCGCGCATCGGCGGGATTGACGGGGCCAAACCGCATGATGTCGTCCGCGCGACGTTCAACAAATTTGCCGGGGCAGATTTGTTTGAGGAGAAGTGGAAGAAGTTTTTGCACGACGGCTATCTCGCGAACAGCGCGGCGCAGGTCGTGGACGCGAAGTTCAACGCCGCCGCCGTGGCCGAATCACTCGCCGGTGCGTCCGCGCCCGCCAGCGGCAAGCTCGAAGTCGTTTTCACCCGCGATTACAGCCTCGATGACGGTCGTTATAACAACAACGGCTGGCTGCAGGAAATGCCCGACCCGATCTCGAAGATCGTCTGGGACAACGCCGTGCTCTTGAGCCGCAAGACCGCCGTGGAACTCGGCGTGAAGAACCACGAAGTCGTGGAGATTTCCCTCGGTGGCCGCACGGTCACCGGCCCGGTGTGGATTCAACCCGGCCAGGCGGACAACGTCGCCGGCCTCGCGCTCGGCTATGGTCGCGCCAAGAGCGGGCGTATCGGCGGCTTTGACGGGGCGGCGGTTGGATTCAACGCGTATCCGATCCGCGCCACGGCGGGGATGAATTTTGCGGGTGGCGCTTCGCTGAAGAAATCCAGCGGCATTCAAAAACTGGTTTGCACGCAGGATCACTGGTCCATGGAGGGCCGGCCCATCGTGCGCGAGGCGAACCTGGAGCAGTTCAACGCCAAGCCCGACTTCGCGAAGAACATGGACTTGGATTCGCCGGCGCACACCCGGCACATTCCGACCGACGCGAACGGCCAGCCGCTGAAAATTTACCAGCAACCCTACGTGAGCAACCCGGAACTCAAGAGCCGGATGCACCAGTGGGGGATGTCCATTGACCTGAACTCCTGCGTCGGCTGCTCGGCGTGCGTCATCGCCTGCCAGAGCGAGAACAACATTCCCATCGTCAGCAAGGATCAGGTCGCACGCGGCCGCGAGATGCACTGGATGCGGATTGACCGCTACTACGCCGGCGATCCCGCGAAGAAGCAGAACGCAGGCATGATTCCGTCGTTCCTGAACAACCTCACCGGCAAGGACGGCGACACGGGCCGGGTGAGCCTCGTCGAGCGCGACGAAGTGCAGTCCACAAAGGAATGGATTGACGATCCGCAGGTCGTGAACCAGCCGATGCTCTGCCAGCACTGCGAAGACGCGCCGTGCGAAAGCGTCTGCCCCGTGAACGCCACCGTTCACGACGAGGAAGGGCTGAACCTCATGGCCTACAACCGCTGCGTCGGCACGCGGTATTGCTCGAACAACTGCGCGTGGAAAGTGCGCCGGTTCAATTTCTTCGATTACAACAAGCGTCCGCTGGAGCACCTTTATCGCGGTCCGACGGCCAAGCGCCCGGAGGACGAGTTTGAAATCCTCAAGCTCGCCAAAAACCCCGACGTCACCGTCCGCATGCGCGGCGTGATGGAGAAATGCACCTTCTGCGTGCAGCGCATCGAGGGCGCGAAGATTGCCCAGAAGGTCAAGGCCGGCGCAAGCGGCGACGTGCAGGTGCCGGAGGGCACGTTCAAGACCGTGTGCGAGCAGGCCTGCCCGGCGGAGGCGATTGTGTTCGGCAACATCCTTGACCCGGCCAGCCGCGTCTCGCAGTTGAAGAAGCAGCAGCGCAACTACGCGGTGCTCGGCTTCCTCGACACCAAGCCGCGCCTCACGTATCTGGCGAAGGTCCGCAATCCCAATCCCGCCATGCCGGACTACCACATTTACAGTCTCGAAGAATATTCCGCCAAGAACGGCAGCCCGCTCGGCGAGGCTGCGGCGGAGAAGAAGGGAGGCCATTGATGAGCGCCGTCGCTGAAAAATCAACGGTCGCCGTCGCCGCGCCGCCGGCTGGGCTGGAGCGCGAGCCGCTGGTGCTGAACAACCGCGGCATTGGCTGGATTTCCGACCGCGTCGCGGGCATCTGCGAGGGCAGCGTGCCGAAATGGTGGTGGCCGGCCTTCGTCGTCAGCGCCTCGGTGATGACGATGATGTTCTGCTGCATCGCCTACCTGATTTCCACCGGCGTCGGCGTGTGGGGCCTGAACCAGCCCGTCGGCTGGGCCTGGGACATCACGAACTTCGTCTTCTGGATCGGCATCGGCCACGCCGGGACGCTCATCTCGGCGATTCTTTTCCTCCTGCGGCAGAAGTGGCGCACGTCCATCAATCGCTCGGCGGAGGCGATGACGCTGTTCGCCGTGGTGTGCGCCGGCATCTTCCCGCTCATTCACACGGGGCGCATCTGGTTCGCGCTCATGCCCGGCTTCATGGTTCCGGCTCCGAACGCCAACTCCATCTGGCCGCAGTTCCGCTCGCCGCTGCTGTGGGACGTGTTCGCGGTGAACACCTACTTCGCCGTGTCGGCCATGTTCTGGTTCCTTGGCCTGGTCCCCGACATCGCCTCCATGCGCGACCGCACCACCAGCAAGCTGCGCAAGGCCGTCTACACGATCCTCAGCCTCGGCTGGCGCGGCTCCGCCTCCCACTGGCAGCACTACGAGAAGGCCTACCTGCTGCTGGCCGGCCTGGCCACCGGGCTGGTGCTGTCGGTGCACTCGGTGGTGTCCTTCGACTTCGCCACCTCGGTGGTGCCCGGCTGGCACATGACCATCTTCCCGCCCTACTTCGTGGCCGGCGCCATCTTCGCCGGATTCGCCATGGTGGTGATGGTGATGGTGGTGGTCCGCGAGACCATGAA
>JACRJY010000176.1 GCA_016235585.1 Verrucomicrobiota bacterium
CTTCGTCGCGATGTCGCGCACGGCCTCGACGATTTCGGTGCGCCCGCCGTAGCTCAACGCGAGGATGAGCGTGAGGCCGTTGTTCTTCGCGAGCGCGGCCTGGGTTTTCTTGAGCTGCTCCTGCACGAACTCCGGCAGGCGGTAAATCTGGCCGACGACTTCGAGCTTCACGTTGTTGCGGTTCAGCTCGCCAATCTCGCCCTTCAAAAAGCGCGCGAGGTATTTCATCAGCGTGTCCACCTCGTCCTTGGGGCGGTTCCAGTTCTCGACGGAGAAGGCGTAGAGCGTGAGATACTTCACGCCCGCCTCACCACAGGCGCGCACGCACGCGCGCACGGATTCGACGCCATTGCGGTGGCCCTCGACGCGCGGCAGGTGGTGCGCCTTGGCCCAGCGCCCGTTGCCATCCATGATGATGGCGATGTGCGTGGGCAGGTTGGCCTTGGCCTGCGCGGTCAGTTGCGGTGTGTGCGTGCTCATCGGGCAAGGTTCTGACGCGCGTCAGTGAATGGCGTTCAAACATTCCGCCTTGGCGTGCAGGGCCTCGCGCTCCTGGTTCTCGCTCAAGTGGGGGATTTTCAGAATCAACTCGACCTGTGCGAGCGCGAGTTTCGGATTTTTCATCTCCATATGAATTGTCGCGAGCAGGAGCAAGCCTTCGTAATTGTCGGGCTGCTTGGAGAGTTCCCACTGGCACATCTTGATGGCTTCCTTGAAGTCGCCCTCCAGCGCCTTCTCGCGGGCGTATTTGTATTCGGGGATGTGCCCGGCGCTCTGTGTGCCAACGCCGCCGAAGATCAGGGTGTCAACCGGCCGGGAGAAAAGCCAGGCCACGTTTGGAATCCAGCAGGCCAGGATCCCCGTTACACAGGCGGCAAAGAGCACGATCACAATGTATCGAACGATGAAGTTGTCCAAGGGAATCCAGTCCAGTCCAACCATGGTGCCCAAGCACAACATGACACCCGCGCACAACCAGGTGAATTTGATTTTCGTCCAGCGGGTTTCCCGCAAATCCATCGGATGAGACAGGGCGAGCATGACCAGCATGGCGAACAGGACGAAAATGGCAATGCCAGCCACAATGGGGAGCCAGGTCATATGTTCAAACCTCCGGGCCGCCAGCCTGATGTTCGCCATGCGGCATCGGTTTGCAATGGATCACCGGACGTCTTGCGGAGGGGCCGCCAAAATGACAGGCAACGGCGTCTTTCACCATCAAGTCAAGCTCGGCCAGTGTATCGCCTTGGGTGAAAACGTCGTGGCCGAGCGCGCGGGCATTGTAGCCACCGTCCACTTCGTCTTCCCGAACCTCAAAAATGATTTCGGTAGGAGTCACGCTGAAAAGCTACGAAGTTGGCGAGGTTTCGTCAATTCACGTCAGGTTCACAAAAAAATCGTCTGCGCGCGCGCCGGGCCGACGGAGGCGATGGTCAGCTTCGCGCCGGTCAGCTCCGCGATGGCCTTGAGGTAGCTGCGCGCCTTCGCGGGCAGGTCATTCCACTTGCGCGCCCTGGTGGTGTCGGTTTTCCAGCCGGGGAATTCCACATAGACCGGCTGGCACTGCGCGAGTGTCTCAATGTCGTTCGGCACGTAGTCGTATTTCTTCGCGCCGACGCGGTAGGCCACGCAGACCTTGATGGTGTCGAGCGTGTCGAGGCCGTCCACGTTGGTGATGGCCAGCTCGTCAATGCCGTTGACCATCGTGGCGTGACGCGTGGCCACGGAATCAAACCACCCGCAGCGGCGCGCGCGGCCCGTCGTCGCGCCGAACTCGCGGCCCATCGCGTGCAGCAGGTCGGCCACCTCGGCGTTCTCCGTCGGCAGCGGCCCCTCGCCGACGCGCGTGGTGTAGGCCTTCATCACGCCGACGACGCGATCCATGCGGTTCGGCGGCACGCCGGAGCCGGTGCAGGCGCCGCCCGAGGTGGTGTTCGACGAGGTGACGAACGGATACGTGCCATGATCAATATCGAGGAACGTGCCCTGCGCGCCCTCGAAGAGAATGTTCGCCTTGCGCCGCGAGGATTCGTGCAGCAGCACTACCGTGTTCGCGACAAATGGCTTCAAGCGGTCGCCCGCTGCGCGATAGGCGGCGTGGACTTTGGCGAACGAAAGCGGCTTTGCGCCCATGGCCTTGAGCACGGCGTTGTTCTCGGCGATGCGCGCCTTGAGTTTCTCCGCGAAGCGCGCCGGGTGGATGAGGTCAATCATCCGCAGGCCGACGCGCGCGGCCTTGTCGCCATAGGTCGGGCCGATGCCGCGCTTGGTGGTGCCGATTTTATTTTTGCCCTTGGCCACTTCGCGCGCGCCGTCGAGTTCGCGGTGGTAGGGGAACACGACGTGCGCGGTCTCGCTCAAGATGAGGTTCTTCGGCGACACCTTGATTCCCAGCTTGAGCAGGCCGTCAATTTCCTGCACAAGGCCGAGGGGATCGACGACCACGCCGTTGCCGATGACGCACTGTTTGCCGGGGCGCAGGATGCCGGACGGGATGAGGTGGAGGACGTATTTCTTCGGCCCGAGGAAGACGGTGTGGCCGGCGTTGTTGCCGCCCTGGGTGCGAACCACGATGTCCGCCCCTTCGGTCAGCACGTCAATGATCTTGCCCTTGCCTTCGTCGCCCCACTGGGCGCCCACGAGAATGATGTTGGCCATAAACGTCGTTGGTGCGCGGACAATAAAAATCCCCGAACTGTCGTAAATTCGGGGCGCACGCGCGGTATTTACGGGCGGAAGGTAGGGAGGCGGCGGGCCGGTGTCAACGCCGGATTCCGCCGTTCCTGCTGCGATGGAGCAAATCACTTCTGCGGCTTGCTTCCTGATTTGTCGTGGCTACACTCGCGCCATGAAATTAATCATGGCACTCGTTGTTTATCTGGGGATGGCTGCGTTTCTTGGCTGGGGCATTTTCCACGCAGCCAAGGGCGGTTACGGGCCGCTGGCGATCAGCGGAGTGGTGTTCGCCGTGGCCTTTGGGAAATTCGGCTGCCTCCCGCCCAAGCAGCACTGACTTCGCAGCGAATTGGGCAGGAAAAACAACCTCCTGCCCTCCGCCTGCGGCCGGTCACTTGACGCCGGCGGCTCTGGCGAAGCTCAAGGAGTCGCGGTAGCGCTTGTTGTCGGCGCGGATGCGCGCGGTGAGCGTGCGGGCCACCGCCAGCATGAAGGGCGTCGCCAGGTCCGGCTCCTTCTGCGCCAAGTCCTCGAACACCGCCACCGTGATCTTCAAGAGCGTCCCGTCCGTGTTGGCCACCACGTCCGCCGAGCGCGGCCCCTGGTCAAAGAGTGAAATCTCCCCGAAGAACTCCCCCGGCCCCAAGGTCGCAATCGTCGTCTCCTTGCCCCCGATGATCTGCCGCACCCGCACCTCCCCCTCCAAAATCAGATACATCGCGTCCCCGTGCTCCCCCTGCCGCACGATCTCCTTGAACTGCTGGAGCTGCACCACCTCCACGATCTGCGCGAAGCGCCCCAGCTGCTGGTCGTTCATCCCGCCCAATATCTTCACCCGCCGCAGCACC
>JACRJY010000177.1 GCA_016235585.1 Verrucomicrobiota bacterium
GGGTCCTGGAGGGCGGCGCATTCCTCGCACACGACGCCAAACCAGAGCGGCGCGTCGCTGGTGTCGCGGTTCGAGGCGTTCTCGCCGTGGATGGTATTGGGCAAAGTGCCGTTCTCCTCGAAGCGCGCGAAGGTGTGCAGAATCTCGCGCACCTCCTCTGTCATGCCCGCCGCGAGCAGGCCGCGCGCGGCAATCAGCGTGTCGGGGCCCCAGTCGAGGAACCACGGGTAACCGGCGATAACGGTTTTGCCCCCGCCGCGCCGCACGACGAATGCGCGCGCCGAGCGGGCGAGTTGCGCGCCGAAGGCGTCGTGCGTAGGACAGGCGTCGCGCCTGTTTTCTTTCGTTTCGTCGCTCGTGTGGAGGAAAGATGGAGACAGGCGCGACGCCTGTCCTACGCTGGCGACAATGGTTGCGCCCGCGCCGGATTTCAGCGGGACGTCAAACCAGCCGGGGCTGTAGGCATCGCCGCTGCCGGTCTGGCCGCGGCTTTGCTCGACGGGGTGTGGGATGTTCTCCGCCCACTCGCCCTCGTGGTGATACGTGCCGCCGTCCGCGAGAACACGGAGATGGCGATCCGCTGCGGGAGCAAATTCAAAGCCGATCTTGTTCGGCGACGGGTGACAGTTGTTCGCGAAGTGATGTTCCGCGCCGCCGTTGCGCTTGGTCTCCCAGTGGAAGTTGCGGTCCTCGATGTCGAAGCGCACGGTCAGGTGCACTTCGCATTCGTCGGAGAGTTTGCAGCCGGACGGCGGCGCGGCCTGGGAACGCTCGAAGCGCAGCACGACGGTGTTTTCTCCCGGCACCATGTCCATCGCGAGGGTGATTTCCACGGCGCGACCGTCGCCGGCGTTGGCCACGAAGCGCCAGCGGGCGGGTGGGCCGGGGTCGAACGAGTGAAGATTCTCCCCGTTCAACGGCGTGAGAAATCCATCCGCCATGCACCACACGCGCACGCGCTTGACGAGCACATGGCGATCCACCGGCAGCGACGCGTGGAGGTTTGCGGCGAGCACGCAGTCGTATTTCGACTTCACGCTGCCGAGGTCCACGCACACGCGGGCCATGCCGCCGAGGCCGTTGGTGAGCAGCGCGAGCGGCGCTTCGAGCGCGGAAGAAGCGTTGGTTTCCAGTGCGGCGAAGGATTGGCAGCCGGGCGAAGGCGCGAGGAATTGAACGCGGGCGGCGATGCGCTGGTCGGCGGGAGCGAAGCGCTCCAGAATCAATTCACCATCCGCCGAATCCGCACATGGAGGAAAACACGCGATGTGCCCTGCCTCAACCGCGATGGATTGCGCGTGCCGGGCCAGCTTCTCTCCCTCGCAACGCAGCGTTGCACGGAACGGCGCAGTGTCCTCGATGAGCAGCCAATGGTTCGGCGGCACGGGCGTGACGCGGCGGCGGTCGGCGAGATTCCAGACGATGACCTGCGGATACGCGGCGGCGGGCTTCGTCGAGCGAAGCGCCTGAAACAACTCCTTGTGCGGCGTGCTGACGGCGAGTGCCTGCACGCGCGCCAGAAAATCAGCGGGCGAACGGTTCACATCCTCCGCCAGCTCTCGCCAGTCGAAATTGTCGATGGTCGTGATGTCGAAGCGCTGCGCGAGCGCGGCCAGTCCCCACGCCGCCTGCGCCCGCGCGCGGCGGTAGGCATCGCCGCCCAGGCCGCGCGGTATTTCCGTCGGCGCGAGGCAGAAGCACGCGGCGGGTTTCAGATGGAATTGAACGTTGCCATCAGTGCCACGGCTGGCGTGTGGTGCGGACTGGCCGAGCAAGTCATGTTGCGGCTTGTCCAGTTCTTTGAAGACTTCTTCATCGAGGGAAATCGCCTGCGCCTTTTCTGGGTCGTTGTTCACGAGCACCAGCACGCGGTCCTTGCCCTCGGCAGAATCGCGGCGCAGCGCGAAGACCGGCGAATCCGCAGCGCTCAATCGTGTGAGCTTCGCGCCATCGAAGAAGCACGGATGCTCGGCGAGCAAGTGGTTCAACTGCGCGAGTTCGGGGATGATGTTTTCGTCGCGGCCCCACGACATCCCGCGCGCGGAGTGGACGTTGATTTTTTCCGCCGCCAGCCATTCGACGCCGTTGGTGAAGCCAAAGCCGCCGCTCGCGCTCGTGAGCGCGCAGAGACGGTTCCGCAGTAGCGACCACGCGCGGTCTTTGGCGGCGAGACGGTGGTTGTCGTGCGTCTCGCTGTAGTGGGCATAGAGGCCGACGCGCTCGCTCTGGCGCAGGCTGTAGTCGAGATAGTTTGCCACTTCGGTGCCGGAATAATTTTGAAACAGCTCCGAGTAGGCCCACTGCATCCCGCCCTCGGTGAGCAGGTTTTCCGTATCAGCCCAGCCGCCGCCGAGGCCTTCGAGGAGGAACACCGTGTCGGGAAATTCCTGCCGCACGCGCGCGGTGATGTATTGCCACGCGGGCATCGGCACCTTGTAACCGGCGTCGCAGCGGAAGCCGTCCACGCCGCGCCGGCACCACGTGAGAAAAACTTCCGCGAGATGCTCCCACAGCTCCGGGTGCTTGTGCTCCAGTTCCACGAGGTCGGCCCAGATGTTGCCCCACGCGCCGGGGCTGACGAAGTTCCCCGCCGCATCGCGCAGATACCAGCCGGGGTGATTTTCCTGCAACGGCGCGCCCCAGCCCGTGTGGTTGATGACGAGGTCGAGAAAAACTTTTCCGCCGAGCGAATGCGCCGCATAGGTCAGCTCGCAAAACTGGTCAATGCCCGTCGTGCGCTTGTCGAACTCGACGAGCGCCGGGTCAATCGCCGTCAAGTCGCCGCAGGCGTAGGGGCTGCCGAAGCGGCCCATGCGCGCGTAGGTCGTCGGCGTCGGATTGACCGGCAGCAGGTGCAGGATGCGGCAGCCGAGCGTGCCGAAGATGTGCGGCAGCTCGCGCACCACGTCGCGCAATTTCCCCGACGGCGGGATGACCGTGTAGCCCTGCTCGTCGAGCTTGTTCAAGCGGGCTTCGAGTTTTTCATCAATGGTGCTGGCGGCGGTTTTGTTCGGGCCGAACATCCGGGGGAAGGCGCAGTAAATCGTGTTCGCCGTGCGATAGGCATCCGGGTGGACGGAGACGCCGAAGTCCGGGCCGTCGGGCCAGACCTGGAAGCCGTCGGGCGTGACCGCGTAGGCCTTGGCCTTGAAATAGCCGACCTCCGCGAGCGGCAGCGTGAGCGACCACTCGCCGTCCTGCCAGTGCATGGGGAGGTCGCGCCACGACGCGCCGGCGAAGGGCACGCCGTGGAAGCGGGCCTTGATGATTTCCGCGCGCAGCAGCGCGGCGCGGCCGAGGTTCGTGCGCAGCCGCGCCTGCCAGCCGTGCGACGGCGCGTGCTCCGCCGCCCCGCCGCGCAGCGTGAAGCGCGCGGTGTCGCCGGCAAACCGGAGCAGTCGCTCCCTTGGCGGTGGATGCATCAAAGGTTTGTTCATCGTGCAGGCCAGCCTGATTTCGTCCGCTGCCGATTATGCGGAATCCGGGGCAAATGCAAGAGCGCCGTGAAGGCGAAAATTCCCCACAGCAAGTCGCGGCGGATGCGCTAGTAAAATACGAACACGCGTTCGTATGTTGGATTATAGCGGCGCGGGTTTTCATGTGCTTATGAAAGCAGCCTTGCGGCCGAACTGGGGTGATTTTTTTATAAAAATATTTCTTGCACACTTTTGCGATGCTGGTATTTTCATCCACGTTCTTTTGAACGGCACACGACATTAAGCGGTTCAAAAGGGCCGGAAAATATTTGACAGTCCCGGCGACAAAAATCACAGTCGGCCGGAGAAGCTAACAAAGCGAGTTGCCGAGTTAAGAATCGGCACTCGGTATTTTTTTCCCAACGAACTGGGATTGATTTTAAGCGCTAGGCGCTCGCTGCTCTTTGAAAATTGAATTGTGCGATAAGTAAGAGCCCCTTCAGGCTCAAGCAGTTAGTGCTTAAGTCTGGAGTTTTAAATTGCAATTCGCCCGATTAATCATCGGGCAGGAATTAAACTAACGTTTTTATACGGAGAGTTTGATTCTGGCTCAGAACGAACGCTGGCGGCGTGGATAAGACATGCAAGTCGAACGATTATCATCGGGTAGCAATATTCGGTGGTGAGAGTGGCGCAAGGGTGCGTAACACGTGGGTAATTTGCCGTAAAGTCTGGAATAACTTGCTGAAAGGCGAGCTAATACCGGATGTGATTGCTGGAGGGCATCCTCTGGCACTTAAAGTCGGGGATCGTAAGACCTGACACTTTTCGATAAGCCCGCGGCCTATCAGCTAGTTGGTGAGGTAACGGCTCACCAAGGCTAAGACGGGTAGCTGGTCTGAGAGGACGACCAGCCTCACTGGAACTGAGACACGGTCCAGACACCTACGGGTGGCAGCAGTCGAGAATTTTTCTCAATGGGGGAAACCCTGAAGGAGCGACGCCGCGTGGGGGATGAATGGCTTCGGCCCGTAAACCCCTGTCATTTGCGATCAAACCTTACGACCTAACACGTCGTAAGCTGATAGTA
>JACRJY010000181.1 GCA_016235585.1 Verrucomicrobiota bacterium
AACTCCGCCGGCGCCTCGATGACCACGCGCGCGCCGCGGGCGGTGATCAGTTCCACCGTGCCGGCTTTGAGTTCGCGTGTCTCGCTGTGCAGCTTCGCGCCTTTCGACATTTCCTCCACGCCGGCACCCTTCGCGACGGTGGCAAACACCCGCTGTGCCTGCCACCACCAGCCACCGCCTGCGAGCAAGATCACGCAGGCCGCCGCCGCGAGCCAGCGCACCGCAGCGGGGAAGGCGATCAACTTGCGCGACGCGAGGCCCGCAATGCTCGGCTCCACATTCTCCGGCACCCAGCCTGCCGCTGTCGCCGCGAGGGCCGAATCGAGATTCAACAGCTCCGCCAGCTCACGTCGCGCCTCCGCCTCCGTCCGCAGCCGCGCATTCAACTGCGTCATCTCCTCGGCGCTGATCGTCCCGTCGAGGTAGCGATGGATAAGCGATTCGAGTTCCGTGCTCATGACGACGCCTCCTGCGCCAGGGCGCGGCGAATGCAGTCCAGCAGCACCCGTCGCATCCGGTGCAGCCATTGATAAAAGCCCGGCACCGTGCGCCCGCTGCCGCGCGCCACCTCCTGGATGCGCGCGTCGGGTTGATACGCCTGCAGGAGCAGCCCGCGCTGGTCGGCGGGGACTTTCTTCATGCAGTGCTCCAGCGCCTCGCGCTGGCGCTCGAGCCGCGGTTCATCCTGCGCGGTTTCTTCCGCGAGCCGGGTGACAACCTCCTCGTCCAGCACCAGCCGGTCGCGGCCCTTGTCGCGCAGCCACGCCAGCACCTCGAACCGTGCCACCCCAAACGCCCAGGCCCGAAAATCCGCGCCCTCGCGAAACGAATCAAACTTCTCCCACAGCACCACCGACACCTCCTGCATCACGTCATCGGCATCCGCCCGCGTGGGCACCAGGCGGCGGACGAAGGCGCGGATCGCCGGCTCCTGCGCGGTAAAGCTGCGCAGGAAGAGGTTGTGGCGCTGATGTTCGTCCGGTGTCACGGGTCGTTGCCAAGTATCTCCGCAAGCCGCCGGAATTTAACGCAATTTCTTTAACCGCGGATGAACGCTGATTCGCGCTGATGCCGGAGGGCCGAACGCCCGGCCGAAAGAAATCGCCTGGCCATGTGGACAACCTACGCTTGCGTCCATTCGATTCGCTCGGTAGCCTGGCGGCGTGGTGCGCGTGTCTGGAGTGAATCGTAACGGAGCAACAGCGGTTCGGCGTGTAGTTGTGCCCGAAACGCTGGTGGGAGCGGTGTCGAATCGCGACAAGGTAACGGGAGCACCTCACGACTTCTACCGCTATCCGGCTCGCTTCTCTCCGGTTTTTGCGCGCGAGGCCATCAAAGCTTTCACCGAGCCAGGCGATGTCGTCCTCGACCCTTTTTGCGGTGGCGGCACAACTCTCGTGGAGGCGATGTCGCTCGGACGGCGAGCAGCAGGGATGGACATCAGTTCACTGGCCGCCTTTCTCGCGCGCACCAAGACGACGCCGATTTCAGTTCACGACAAGCGAAGCATCCTTGTGTGGCTTGATGCACTCGAAGCCGAGCAGCCCAGCAGGCGCACGGAGCCGGAGACGATCCTCGATGGAGAAACCTACTACTACCTGCGGAATCTTCCGGACGAGGCGCGGGCGTTCTTCTTTTGGGTCTTTGACCGCCTCGTGATTCTCGAAAAGCCACGGCAACAACGCTTCGTCCGCCTCGTTTTGCTCGGCGTCGGCCAGTGGGGGCTGGACTGCAAGAAGCGCGTGCCGACAGTCACAGAATTTAAGGCCGAGTTCTGCGTGCGCCTGAAAGATTCCCTGCAAGAGTTTTTCCAGTTCGTCTCCGCTGTCGCCACCAAGAGCCAGATTCCCCGCTGCCGCCTGTCTTCGATGCGCCGCATCATCAACCGCTCATCCGAGGCTTGCGACGACGACGGACGAATCCCGGCGTCGTGGCTCCCTGCCAAACTTGTTCTGACTTCACCGCCGTATCCGGGCGTGCATGTTGTTTATCACCGCTGGCAGATTTTCGGCCGCAAAGAGACACCCGCTCCCTTCTGGCTCGCGAATCAGCGGGACGGAGCAGGCGAGTCGCACTACCTGCTTGGGCCCCGCGATGAAGATGAACTTGTTACCTACTACGCGCGACTCAAGACCGTGTTCTCCTCAGTCCGGTCGTTGCTCGACGAAGACTCCCTCGTTATTCAACTCGTTGCATTCTCCGACCCGACCTGGCAGTTGCCGGCCTACTTGCGAACCATGGAGGAAGCTGGCTTTGCAGAGTCAGAAGCAGCCTGTGATTCAGCCGCCAAAGTCGCTGGCCGCATCTGGCGCGAGGTTCCTGGCCGGAAATGGTATGCGAACAAACGCGGCGAAATTCCTGCGAGCAAAGAGGTCATGCTGCTTCACAAGCTCGTGAAGTAGCCAAACTACGTCGCCTCTCCCGAAGCTGAACCAACGCCAACCTTTTCTTCATCGAGCGCCCCAAGCGCATCAATCATCGGGAGCAAAAAGGGAGCGAGCGCCTTCGTAGCACTGGCGACGCGCTTTTCAATCGGTTCCTTTGACTCGGATTCGGCTGCATAATCATTCGCGTCGCCTTGTTTTCGGTCGAGTTTGTCCTGATAGATGAGTGCGAGGCCGGTGAGCATCATCCCCAACTCGAATCGCGATTTCGCCACCTTGTCGTCCTCCCCTCCTTTCAACTCATACTTCAAAAACCGCTGGAGATGGACGTTGTCCGCGTTGATGAAGAAGTCGTAGATAATTTTCTCCGACTCGCCATTGGCAGCGTCGGCCCCTTTTCCGTTGTCCTTGACGACGAGCGCCGTGTGTTGGTCGAACGGTGGCGATTGTTCGTTCCACTTCTCTTTTGGAACACGAATGCACTCCGGTAGGTCGAGACCACCAGGCATTTCTCGCTCATCACCGCCTTCGGACTTCGGCGGCTTTTCACGGCCACCTTGACCAGAACCTGGTTCGGCGGGCTTTTGGACACGAACATTGAACCTGTTTTCAAAAGGCTCTGGTCGAGTCGCGTCGTTTACAACCGCAACAAACTTGAGCGTGTCCCCGACTTGGCACGTCTCCGGAAACTTGATGCTCAAGTTTGCGATGCCGTTTTGCAGGTTCACGTTGCTCGCGAAACCCAAGTCCTTTACTTCGCGCCGATCTTCTCCGGCGAGGACGAACAACGAAAACGTGCCAGGGTCAACGCTACGGCTGAGGTAATCGTTCACGGCGTCGGTTTCAAACGCGATACGGCACCGCATATTGATGTGAGCGTCGCGGTTGAGTTCGTAACCGGGGTCTTTGGCTTTGAAGTTGAAGAATGTCGGATACGTCTCGCCCTGGTAAGGCTTGTCCTCTGCACCTGTCTTGATTTGTTTGAACGGGTTTGAGGCGTGCTTTCCAAACAGGAACAGATTGGCGAGCGTTGGTGAGTGCTTGAGCAGCGATTCAAGAATCTGTTCGAGCGGCTTCGAGTCCTCGATGCGGGATTGAATCTCCTCGCGGCGACGACGCTCCCGCAAATCGCGGAGTCCCTGTTGGTTTTTCAGCAAGTCTTCAAGCTCCTGCTCAACCTGTTTGCGCAAGTCGCCATCGCGCAGACGGTCGCGGCTGTTCATGAACAACAGTTCGCGCCCGCGCCCCGTGATTTTGGTGCAGTCCACAATCACGAGTATCGAATCGGCGAGGTAAGAGAGACCGACTTTTCCGCGCCGAAAGAAATCAACGGTGAGATACCCGTGGGTTTGCCCGTTCACGGCGAAGATGATGCCCTCGGATTTGCGGTAGGTCTCCGCGCGGCCCTTCTTGAATGCGAAGATGGTGGCGGTCATCGGCTCGCCTGCGCAGGTCATTTCAACTGAGACGGGAAAATCGGATTCGAGATTTTCGGCGCGTCCACCTTCATCGAGTCGCACACCGAGGCCGGTCAGAGTCGTTTCGTAGCTGCCAGGATGGCCGCCGTAGCCGGGACGACATTCGTGCAGGCGAATCGGAAGCGCTAGTTCGGGCAGAAGAAGTTCGAGCCGGGAGAGCAGACCGGCCTTGCGCAAAATATGCGAGCGATGGCCGGGGAGCGAATACTCGTAGAGTTTGATGAGCGTTCCCCATTCGGCCTCGCGCGCGTATGGCTCGGCACCGTCGGGGAAGATGGGCATCTTCTCGGCAGCGAATGTCAAAACTTCGCCCTGCTGTGGATGAGCGTCGGCGTCAACCGGGGCGAGGAATATGTAGGAGGAGCTTCGACGATTGCCGGACGGGTCTTCGCGGCGCACGAGTGTAAATCCCCATTCGTCATCCGTCGGGTGATTGAAGTTTCCGTTCAGGATGCGCGGACTGCGGCGGCTGATGATAAGCTGGAAATTCTTCTTACCACAAAACTCCAAGACGCCGGTCCCGCCCATGTTGAATTTCCCCTGAACGAATGGGATGCGGAGCTTGTTGGATTTCTCCAGCGATAAGAACGTCTCCAGAAATTGGCGCGGCGTTTGCCCCTCGCCCAAATCGGCAATCGTGAGGCACGGATCACCTTCTTGGCCTTTGACGCCAGTTGCCGCGAGCGTGATGCCGCGCGCAACGTCGCGCCGCATCTCGTTGTCCCATGCCTTGACCTGCCCGCCGAAGACACTGCCGCTTGTGCGTCCATCCTCGAAGAACTTGACGACTGCTTCCCTGATGGATTGCGGCGCGGCTGGCGACTCCGCATTGATGCCACGAGCCAAACACTCGTGCATCAGCCGTGCGTCCACGGAGTTCACGAGCTTTTCCACAAGTGCAGCGTCGGGCCGATTCTGTTGATTGCCGATGGTGCTAAAATTGTTCTCCCGGTCTCCGTAGAGACGCCAAACTCGTTTATTCTCCCAAAGTCCAGCAGCGGTGAGAATGCCGATAACTGCGGCTTCACTGTCGGCGCGCATCAACGCCAGACACAAATCGCGCTTCTGTTCGTTGTTCATGGAAGCCGTCCTTGTCGCTACTTGAGCCAGACCACTTTGACTTCTTTTTCCACCGCCTTGAAATCCGGGTCGCCGGTGACGAGTTCGGCTTTCTTCTCCTTCGCCAGCGCGGCGGCGAAGGCGTCGGCCAGGCTGAACGAGATGCGCGATTTGAAGTCGGCCGCCACGTCCGCCAGCGCGCGCGTGGCGGGATGAAATTCGATGGGAAGCGTTTCCAGCACCTTCGTGGCGGCTTCCCACGCTCCCGCGCCATCCTTGCGGAGGATGATGTATTTGACCTCGGCGTAGTTGACCTCGGTCATGTGCAGCGGCTTGTCCGCCTGCGCGGCCTTGTGGAGCAGTTCCTTGACGGGCACGCCGTCCGCCTCGCCGCGGAAGTAGGCCACGAGGGCGAAGCTGTCGAGAACCCTAGCGGCCACGGCGCTCCTCCAAGTCCTTCTCCTGCTTCTTGTGCTCGGCCCATTCCTCGGCCAGCGGCTTGTCGCCGGGCTTGCGCTTGAGCATCCCGAACCCGCGCTCGATGGCGTGGCGGGTCACGGGCTTGAGGAGAATTCCCTCATCCGTGGCCTGCACGACGGCCTTGGTGCCGTCCTCGATGTGGAACTCGCGGCGCAGCCATGCGGGAATGACGACCTGGCCTTTGGTTGTGAACCAGACGGAATCAGACTTGGTTGCCGTGCTCATTGCCAAAATCCTACATCAAACTAAAAGTCCGTCAACAGTTACTTTGTCAGAGTTATTCACAATTGGGGAATAATGAAGTGGGCACCGAACCGGAGTTCAGCGCTCCGGTATCAGCGCAGATCAGCGCGAATCAGCGGTTCATTTCCGCCGTTTGGTTTGAAGCCCACTCACGTCGGCTGCTACCACGGCGGGGCGACATTTTTGCCGCCCTCGACATTCCATTTTTGAAGAACGACGGCGACAAGATTGTCGCCGCTCCTTTTACCCCAAGCCCGGCACCTTCCAGCCGTCGCGGTAGGCGCGGCGGACGAGCGCGGTGGCCTTGGCGTGGTTCGTGAACTTGAGCGCCTTGCGGTCCCACTCCAGCCATTCGCCGGCGAAGCGATCCGCCAGCGCGCCGACGAGCACGGTCTCGGTGAGCGGGCCGCCGTGCGTGAACTCGTCGCAGGCCTTGCGCCCTTCGAGGATGGCGTCCACCCAGTCGTGGTAATGACTCTGCGGCTTGAGATTCGCGGGATATTTTTCGGCGGGGAAATTCTCCTCCGGCAGCACGATGGGTTTGCCGCCGCGATAGTCCTTGTAGATCGCGCCGTGCTCGCCGATCCAATAGGTCGCGGACGCGGGAAGCTTGTCCACGCCCTTGGGGAGTTTGATCTTGGCGAGGTCGGGCTGCGCGCCGCCGTCGTGCCAGGTGAGTTGCACGGTCTTGCCCGCAGTGAGGTCGCTGCTGGGGAAGATCATCTCGACGAGATGTTTCTCGCCCCACAACGGCCCGCTGCTGCCGGGCGTCGTCTGGCGCACGCGCAACGGCGCGGTGAGCCGCAGCGCGTCGAAGCTGATGTCGAAGTGGTGGCAGCCCATGTCGCCCATCTCGCCGCAGCCGAAGTCGAGCCACGCGCGCCAGGTCTTGGGATGATACGTGTCGGCCAGATACGGACGCGGCTCGCGCACGCCAAGCCACAGATCCCAATCGAGGCCCGCGGGAATCGCATCGCCTTGGGCGCGCAGTTCGGTGTTCTTGGGCCACCAGTTGAGCGGCTTGTTTTCCCAAAGGATGACTTCCTTGATCTTGCCAATCGCGCCGCTGCGCAGGAGTTCCACGGTGATGCGGCTCTCGATGCTGGAGCGGCCCTGGTTGCCAAGCTGCGTGACGACGCCCGCCTTCACCGCCTCCTGCGTGATGACGCGGCACTCGTTGAGCGTGGTGGCCATGGGCTTCTGCAAATAGACATGCTTCTTCGCGCGCATCGCGAGAACCGCCGGCGCGGCGTGCATATGATCCGGCGTGCCGATGGTGACGGCGTCGAATTTGCCCGCGTGCTTGCTCAAGAGTTCGCGCCAGTCGCGATGCTTGGAGGCGTCGGGATGCTCCTTGGCCGCCGGCTCCATGAACTTCGTGTCCACGTCGCACAGCGCGACGACCTTCACTTTCGCGTGGCTGGCCACGCCCTTCATCGTGGAGCCGCCCATGCCGCCGACGCCGATGCACGCGATCTGGAGCATGGAATTGGGCGACGCGCTGCGGAGGATGGCGGGGAAACCGAGCACGCCGACGGTGGCGGCGGTGGAACGACGGAGGAATTGGCGGCGATTCATAATATGAGTTGAGTTCTGGAACAACCGTAGAAGACCACAAACACCATCGGCTGGCAAGCCGCAGTGTGATCATCGCGGCAGACGGAAGTTGATCGCCGCCCGCGTTTTCGCCACGCTCCCGCCATGCTCCGACCGCGAAAGAAATACACCGTCTTCGATCTCCAACAGCTCAAGGGCCAGCGCTGCCTCACGCACATCCACGTCAAGTCGCCCGAGGAAGCCGCCGCCGCCGAGGCCGCCGGAATGGACTTGATGAGCTGCCCGTTCGACTCGCCCGAGGCGCAGGCGCGACTGCCGCTGCTCGTGGCCGCCGCGCCGAACAGTTTCATCTCCGGCTCCACGCCGCACGGGCTTGCCTCGCCGGAGGAGGCGATCCGCACCGGCTTCCGCGCGCTCGAACTCGGCGCCAGCTCGGTCTATTGCTCCGCCAGCCCGTTCCTCATCGAGGCGATGGCGCGCGAACGGATTCCCGTCGTCGGCCATCTCGGCATGGTGCCGCGTCACGTGACTTGGACCAACTACCGCGCCATCGGCAAGACCGTCGCCGAGGCGAAGCAGCTTCATCAGCGCATGAAGGAATTGGAAAGCGCTGGCGCCTACGCGGCGGAACTTGAACTCGTCCCGCACAACCTCGCCACCTGGCTTTGCTCGCAGACGAAGATGCTCCTCATGTCGCTCGGCTCCGGCAGCGGCTGCGACACGCAATTCCTTTTCTCCGACGACATCCTCGGCGATTACGACGAGCGCATCCCACGCCATGCCAAGGCTTACCGCAATTTCCTGGAAGAACATCGCCGCCTGCAACGCGAGCGCGTCGCCGCCTTCGGAGAATACATCGCCGACGTGAAGGCAGGCCGCTTCCCGGAGCGCAGCAATCTCGTGGAGATGGACGGGAAGCTCCTGAAGCAAGTGATCGGCTCCGTCGGCAAGCCAGCCGCGTGACGACAGGAGAGGCGACACTCTTGTCGCC
>JACRJY010000180.1 GCA_016235585.1 Verrucomicrobiota bacterium
CCATCGGCCTCTCGCTCGCCGGCGGGCTCAGCGCCCTCGCCGTAGCCTGGACCCCCAAAACCTGGGATTTCAGCACACCGGGTGACTACGGCTTCGACGGCGCGAAGATTGAAGTGCCGTTTCCGAATCACCGCACCGACTTCGAGGCGGAGATGGCCATCGTGATTGGCCGCCGCGTCCGCAACGTCACCCCGGCGGCGGCGGCGCGCTACATCTTCGGCTACACGGCGGCACAGGACATCAGCGACCGCACCATCCAGAATTCCGAGAGCCAGTGGGCGCGGGCCAAGAGCTTCGACACCTTTACGCCGCTGGGACCGTATGTGGAGACGAAGATTGATCCGCATGATCTGACCATCCAGCTTTTCCAAAACGGCCAGCTCCGGCAGAATTCCAACACCAGCCAGCTCATCTTCAACTGCTACCAGCTCGTCAGCTTCATCTCGACGAACATGACGCTGCTGCCCGGCGACATCATCGTGACCGGCACGCCCAGCGGCGTCGGGCCGATTGAAAGCGGCGACCGATTGGAAGTGCGGATCCAGGGGCTTTCGCCGCTGGTCAACACGGTGAAGTGAAGTGCGAGGTGAGAGGGGCGAAGTGCGAGCGGCCATTTCGCGGCTTTCAAATCTATGCAGGATCTCAAGGCACGAACCAAACGATTCGCTTTGGATATTATCCTCTTTTGTCGGAAGCTTCCCAAAGGCATCGAATTTGACGTGATTCGGCGGCAGTTGATTCGCTCCGCCACCTCCGTGGCCGCCAATTATCGAGCCTCACAACGTGCCAAATCCAAGGCGGACTTCACCCACAAGCTGGGAACGGTCGAAGAAGAGGCCGATGAATCCTTGTTTTGGCTGGAATGTCTTGTTGAACTGGCAACCCGTGAACATGACGAACTCAAACGGCTGCTGAATGAAGCCAACGAACTGGTGAGCATCATGGTCGCCTCCCGAAAGAAGGCGCGCGACTGACCGCTCGCCCTTCGCCCCTCTCACCTCGAACCTCTAATTATGCGCTGGACCCAAGCCCTCATCCCCACCCTCAAGGAAACCCCCGCCGAGGCGGAAATCCTCTCGCACAAGCTGCTGCTGCGCGCCGGTCTCATCCGCAAGCTCACCGGCGGCCTCTACACCTTCCTGCCCCTCGGGCTGCGCGTGCTGCGGAAGATCGAGCAGATTGTCCGCGAAGAGATGGACCGCGCCGGCGCGCTCGAAGTGCTCATGCCCGCGCTCCAGCCGTCGGAAATCTGGCAGCAGAGCGGCCGCTACGAGACCGCCGCCGAGGTGCTCTTCAAGGTGCGCGACCGCGCCAAGAAGGAATGGGTGCTCGGCCCCACGCACGAGGAAGTCATCACCCTGCTCGCCGCGGGCGAAATCAGCTCCTACCGGCAGCTCCCGAAAAACTTCTACCAGATTCAGATGAAGTTCCGCGATGAAATCCGCCCGCGCTTCGGCCTCATGCGCGCCAAGGAATTCATCATGAAGGACGCCTACAGTTTCGACGTGAGCGACGAGGCGGCGATGGCCAGCTACCGCAAGATGTATGACGCCTACACGCGCATCTTCAACCGTTGCGGCCTGAAAAATTTTCCCGTCGAGGCCGACACAGGCGTCATCGGCGGCAGTCATTCGCACGAGTTCATGGTGCCGGCGGAGACGGGCGAAAACGAAGTCGTCTTCTGCGAGGGCTGCGGCTACGCGGCGAACATCGAGAAGGCCACGAGTGGAATCCCCGCCACCGCCGCGCGCGAAATCGGCGCGGCCATCGAAAAATTTGCCACGCCCGGCGTCGCCACCATTGAGGCTTTGAGCAAGGCACCCTACAGCGTGCCGGCCAACCGCCAGATCAAGACGCTCGTCTACATCGCCGACTCGAAGCCGGTGTTGATTCTCGTGCGTGGTGACGACCAGTTGAACGAAACCAAGCTCATGGCCCGCGCCGGCGCCACCGCCGCGCGGCCCGCGACGCCCGAAGAATGCGCCGCCGCGCTTGGTGCCAAGCCCGGTTCGCTCGGCGCGGTGGTGAATGTTCCCGCCGGCGTGAAAGTTTTCGCCGACGAACGTCTGCGCGGCGCGACCGACATGACCACCGGTGCAAACGAGGACGGGTTCCATTTGAAAAGCGTCTCAATGGAGCGCGACATCAAGGTCACGAACTGGTTCGACCTCCGCACCGTCAGCGCCGGGGAGCCGTGCGCCAAGTGCGCCAAGCCGCTGAAAATCCGCCGCGCCATCGAGGTCGGCCACGTGTTCAAGCTCGGCACCAAATACAGCGAGAAGATGGGCGCGTTGTTTGTGGACGCCGACGGCCAGCGCAAGCCCTGTGTGATGGGCTGCTACGGCATCGGCGTCACGCGCACGCTTCAGGCCGTCATCGAGCAGAGCAACGACAAGGACGGCATCCTCTGGCCGCTGTCCGTCGCGCCTTATGCTGTGTGCATCACGCCACTGGGCGTGGCGGCGGACTCCGCCGTGATGCAACTCGCGGAAAAAATTTATTCCGAACTCACCGCTCTCGGCGTCGAGGTGCTGCTGGACGACCGCGACGAGCGACCCGGCGTGAAGTTCAAAGACTCCGAACTCATCGGCATTCCTCTCCGCGTCGGCATCGGCGAGAAATCACTGGCGAAGGGCGAAGTGGAAATCAAGCCGCGCGGCGGCGCGTTGTCGGCGGTCAAGCCGGACGAAGCCGTCGCCAAAGTGATGGAATTGCTGAAGGCCGGTTCTACCGTTTCGCCGACTTGAGCGCCGCGATGAGGTAGTCCTCGATCTTCGGATGCTTCACATCCGGCGCGCCGGGATAGACGAGTTCGCACGCGACGCCAGCGGCTTTGCAGCGCTCCTGCAACTTCACGCCGAAGTTCGCCGTGTGCGTCGGGTTCTTCTGCTCCTGGCCGAGCGCCGGCGGACTGTCGTAGATGAGATAAACAGGCGGGTCGTCGGCGCTGACCAGCGCGTAGGGCGAATACTCGGCAATCCACGGCAGAATCGTGTCGCGCCGGGCCAGAAACTCGTCGAACGGCGGAAACTTCTTTTCCTTTTCGCCTTTGAAACCGAACGCGTGAGCACCGTAGCCGCTGTTCGGCGTCCATTCCTTCATCTGCGCGGGATCCAGCGTCGTCTGTGCCCTGGCCACGGCCACGCACCAGAGCCGCGTGGATTCGTGCGCGACCGGATCGCTGCTCTTCGAGTCCGCGAGATCGGGATGAAAGGCGAGCCACAGCGACGAGCACGCGCCCGCGCTGCTGCCCGTGGCGCCGATGCGCAAGGTGTCAATGTTCCACTCCGCCGCCTTGCTGCGGACAAACTGCAGCGCGCGCGCGGCGTCGTGGAGCGGGCCTTTCACCGGCGGGACCAGTTTGTCCGCCTCGGCCTGCGCAATGAACCGGTAGTTGATCGCCACCACGGAAATGCCGGCGGCGAGGAAGCGGGCGGCATTGTTGAAGCCTGACTTGTCGCCATTCATCCACCCGCCGCCATGGATGTGCAGCACGACCGGCGTCGGCCTGTCCGACCGGGCCTTGTAGAAGTCGAGCACGTTCCGTTCGTGCGGGCCGTAGGCGACGTTCGTAAGCGTGGGCTTGGTTCCCGCCGGCGGTTTGGATTTGATGTCAGAGTTTGCTCTCTCCACCGCATCCGCGGCGGCGAGCTGGCCGCAAAGGATGACAAGGGACGCGAAAAGGCCAGTGCCGGCCTTCATTTGGCGGAGGGAGCCTTGAGTTTCGCGATGAGGTAATCCTCGATCTTCGGATGCTTCACGTCGGGCGCGCCGGGATAAACCAGCTCGCACTCGACGCCGACGGTTTTGCACTTCTCCTGCAATTTCACGCCGTAGTTCGCCGTGTGCGTCGGATCCTTTTGCGGCTCGCCGAGGGCGGGAGCGGACGAGTAGATGAGATAAACCTGCGGGTCGTCGGCGGTGACGTGTTCGTAGGGCGAGTATTCCTGGATCCACGGCAGCACCGACTCGCGCGCGGCGAGGAACTCCGCGAACTGCGTGTCGCGCGTCTTGTTGTCCGTCGGGTCGGGCATGAAGCCGAACGCGTGTCCGCCGTAACGGCTGTTGGGCGTCCACTCCTTGAGCTGCTTCGGATCGAGCGACGTCTGTGCGCCGGGCACCGCCGCGCACCAGAGCCGCGGGGATTCGCGCGCGACTGGATCGCTGTTCTTCGCGTCGGCCATGTCGTTGTGAAACGCCAGCCACAGGCTCGAACACGCGCCCGCCGAACCGCCCGTTGCGCCGATGCGCTGCTTGTCGAGGTTCCATTCCTTCGCCTTGCTGCGCGCGAACTGTAGCGCGCGCGCGGCGTCGCCCAGCGGCCACTGCACCGGCGGTTTCACGCCGGCAATTTGCGCCTGGGTGTTGTAGCGGTAGTTGATCGCGACGACGGAAATGCCCGCCGCGAGATATTTGTCCAGCCCGCCCACGGGCCGCTTGTCGCCCGCGACCCAGCCGCCGCCGTGAATGTAAAACACGACGGGCGCGGGCTTGGCGGAGTCGGCGCGGTAGAAGTCGAGCACCTGCCGCTCGTGCGCGCCGTAGGCGACGTTGGCGAGCGTGGGCGCGCGCTGGGGCGGCGCGGCGGGCTTGGGCTTGGCATCCGCCTTCGCCCTCGGCGGCGGATCGGCGGCGAAGGAAGAACTGGCCACAAGGGCAAATGCCGCGAGCAGTGAAGGCAGTGTTTTCATAAGTGTCGGGAGGAATAGACGCAAGAAACCGGGAGACGGTGCAATGAATTTCATGGAGGGCGGCGGCAAGCCCGCCGCGCCGCCGCTGCCGCTGCGCTCTTGCCGGCGCACCCCAGGGTGCCTGCCCCCCCCGTTTCGGGCGGGGCCAACTTACTTCTGCTTCGCCTTTGCTTTCGCCTTCTTGCCGGGCTTTTTCTTCGCGCCTCCCTCGCCCTCGCCGCCGCCGCGGACGGTGGGCAGGTCGGGCGCGTCGGTCTTCGGGAGAAGCTTCGCCAACTCGGCCTTGCGCGCCTGATGCTCGGTGTAGCCGGCGAGGTTGGTGTATTCGAGCGGGTCGGCCACTTCGTCGTAAAGTTCCTCGCCGCCGTCGGCGTAACGGATGTAACGCCAGCCCTCGGTGCGGACGGTGTGGTTTTTCCGGCCATGCGTGGTGAGCGCCGGATGCTCCCACGCGGCCTTCGGGTCTTTGAGGAGCGGCATCATGTCAAAACCTTCGAGGTGCGCGGGCTTCGGCAGGCCGGCGAGCGTGCAGAGCGTGGGATAGACGTTCGCGTAATCCACGGGGCGGCCGCACACGCCGCCGGGCTGGGTCACGCCGGGCACCTTCCAGACGAACACCGTGCGCGTCGGCTCCTCCCACAGCGCGAACTTCCGCCAGTGCTGCTTCTCGCCGAGGCTCCAGCCATGGTCGCTCCACAACACCACGATGGTGTTGTCGCGTTGCGGAGACTTCTCCAACGCGTCGAGCAGCCGGCCCACCTGCGAGTCGCAGAATGCAATCGTGGCGAGATACGCCTGCACCGCTTCTTTCCAGCGGCCGGACGCGACCATCTTCGCGTGGTCGCCACCGGCCATCTTCTTCCCGGCGGGCGGAACGTCGTCGAGGTCGTCCACGCGATGTGGCGGGAGCTGGATGGTTTCAAGCGGGAACATGTCGAACCACTTTTTTGGCACGCTGAAATCCATGTGCGGCTTCACCAGACCGGCGGCGATGAAGAACGGCTTGTCACCGGGCTCGTTCATCTTCCCGATGCAATAGCTCACCATGCCGTAGTCGGGCATCTCTTCGTCGGTGTTGGACAGCGGATAGAACCGGATGCTGCCCGCCACGCCGTCGTCTTTCGCCGACGGGTGGCGCGTCAGCTTGCCGCCCGCAGCGGGAAAATAATCGTCCCACTGCCCGCCGCGGTCACCGGCACCGTGATAAATTTTCCCCGCGCCATAGACGCGGTAGCCATTCTTCGCGAAGTGGGTGTTGAGCAGCTTGTCCTCGCTGATGCCGGGCCGCCAGTTCTGCCCGTTGTTGTAGCAGCCCGTCGTGCTGGGGCGCTGGCCGGACATGAGCGACGCGCGCGAGGGATTGCACGCGGGTGCGGTGCAGTAGGCCCTAGTGAACGTGACGCCCAACTTCGCGAGGCGATCAATGTTCGGCGTTTTCGTCTGCGGATTGCGCCCGAGATGGCCGACCCAGTGGTTGAGGTCGTCAATCGCGATGAAGAGGACGTTGGGTTTGGTCGCGGCGGCGGCGGGAGCGCCCGCGAACCACGCGAATGACGCGAACAGGAGGACCGCCGGGAGGGCGCGAAGTGTTTTCATAGTTTTAAGTTTGAGCCGGGCTAGACGGGGCGATGGGGCAAAAGGTTCCGGGAAAAAACGATGCATAAGTGGAGCGAAGCCGAATTCTCGTCACGCTTTGCCCTTCTTCTTTTTCTTCTTCGGTTCTTCCCCGGCACCGGCTTCGGAATTTGGAACGGGCATCTGTGCGCCGACTTGTTTGCGCCACCCGGCGAGCTTCTGCCGCAGGGCGGTGGTTTTCTCCGGCATTTTGGCGGCCAGGTCCTGCGACTCGCGGAGGTCGGACTTGAGGTTGTAAAGCTCGGCGTGGTTTTCCTCAAAGAACTCGATGAGCTTCCAGTCGCCCTCGCGCACCGCGCCGCCGGGTGCCCACGTGGAACCGTGGTAATGCGGGTAATGCCAGAAGAACGTGTCGCGAGCCGGCGCCATTTCACCGCGCAGCACCGGGACAATGCTGATGCCATCGCGATGCTGCTCTGGTCGCGCGGAGAGTCCGGCGAGTTCAAGCAGTGTCGGATAAAAATCCGTGCTGATGACGGGCGTGTCGGTTGTGGTGCCGGCTTGGGTCAGCCCGGGGGCGCGCACAATCAACGGCACGCGGATGCCGCCTTCGTAGAGCCAGCCCTTGCCGGCGCGGAGCGGTTCGTTCGAGGCCGGGCCGGCGTCCGCCTTGGTGGAAAGCCCGCCATTGTCCGAGAAGAAAACCACGATGGTGTTCTGCGCGAGTCTGTTTTTTTCCAGCCTGGCGAGCACGCTGCCAACGAAGCTGTCCAATCCCGCGACCTCGGACGCGTAGGCCGGATCATCCTGCACGAGGCGCGTCTGGCCAGCGCGCTCCTTGCGGGACTGCGCGGCGGCCACGGGCAGCTTCGCCGCCTTGGCACGGAACTTCGCGATGTGCTCCGGATACTCCAGGATCGGCGTGTGCGGCTCGTGGTAGCCGAGGAACATGAAGAACGGACGCCGGGCATCACGCTCGTCGAGGAATTTCACGGCGGACTCGCTGATCCGTTGGCCCACCTGCCAGTCCTTGCCGTGATTGCCGAGGTCCGCGTCCGCCACGCAAACCTCGAAGCCCTGATCCTGCGGCTCGAAGCCGCGCCCGCCGAGGTGCCACTTGCCCGCGTAGAAGGTCTGGTAGCCGCCCGCCTTGAGCGACTCGGCGATGGTGTATTCTTCGAGCGCAAGCTGCTTCTCCGTCGGCTTCGTCGCGAGTTTGCGGCCGGTGGAAGGGAGACCCGGGATGTAATCCGTCACGCCTGTGCGCGCCGGAACTTTGCCCGACATGATGCTGCCCCGCGTGGGTGAGCAGACCGCGCCCGCCGTGTAGGCCTGCGTGAACCGCAACCCTTCGCGCGCCAGCCGGTCAATGTTCGGCGTTTCGTGAAACGCGCTGCCGTAGCAGCCAAGATCACGCCATCCCAGATCATCGGCAAGGATGAAGACGATGTTCGGGCGCGGCGCGGCAACGGCGAGTCCCGCGAATGTGAGCAGTGCGACAATGGTAGAGGTGAATGTTCGGTGCATGGTCAGGTTGAGTATCCACGAAATGACGTGCGTGGCGAGTCACGGGTTATCCGCCGAATCCACATTCAACTATCCGGCGCGCACATTCGTCGGCGTGGTGACGGCGCTACTTCTTCTTGCCCTTCTTTGGCGCGGCCTTGCCCGGCGCGGCCTCGTAGCCTTTGGGTTCCTTCGAGGGATCGGGACGCGGCGTGGGCGGCGGCGGTGTCAGGCCGGCGGCGCGCATGACGGAGTGAATCGCGGCGATGGTTTCCGCGCTGGGCTTGAAGTTGCCGGGGCGAAAACCTTCCGCGATGAGTAGCGGCGTCCAGCCGGATTTGTTTTTCTGGTTCCAGATTTCGATCTTCGCGCCCTTGTTCGCGAGCAACTCGACCATCTTCGGCAGGCTCTTGTAGGCGGCACCGTGCATCGCGGTCTCGCCGTTGGCGTCCACGGTGTTCAAGTCCGCGCCGAGTGTCAGCAGATACGCGACGGCTTCGAGGCACTCGGGTTCGGTGCCGGCTTCCTCGGTCGGGGCGTGGCAGCCGAGACCGGCGGCGGCCATCAAGGGGGTCGAGCCGTCCTTGTTCGGCTGCTTGGGATTCGCGCCCAGCTCGACGAGCAGTTTCATCAGCGGCACGTCCGCGGTTTTCGATGCGAGGAGGAAAGGCGTCGCGCCGACCGTGCTGAGTTTGCCCTTGCCGGACGCGCCTTTCGCCAGCGGCGCGTTCACGTCCGCGCCGTGCTTCACCAACTCGCGCGCGAACTGGAGGCTCGTCAAATTGCCCGAGCCTTGCGGCGGCGGGTGGCCGGACTCGTCGTCGCCGCGGTTCGGCTTGCGGACCCAGGTGAGCGTGTGCAACGGCGTGAAGCCGGAGCGCTGGTCGTTGGGATTCGCGCCGGCCCTCACGAGTTCCATCGCGAGTTCGAAGTGTCCGTTCTCGACCGCGAGGAGGAGCGCGCTCGTGCCGTTGTCGGGCGCCTTGCCGCCGCCCTTCTCGGTTTCGATGGCTTCGTTCGCGTCCGCGCCCGACTTGAGCAAGGCGCGCACGACACCGATGCGCCCCTCGCGCGCGGCGAACAGCAGCGCGGTGAAGCCGGACTTCAATCGCGCGTAGCGATCCGCACCCGATTTCAGCAGCAGCTCGACGACTTCCGTGTGCCCATCCGCCGCGGCCCACATGAGCGGCGTCTGCCCCTTGCGGTCGGCCGCGTCCACCTTCGCACCGCGCGCGAGCAACGCCTTCACGGGATCGATCCGCCCCGTGCGCGCGGCGGTGTGCAGGACGGTCTCGCTGCCGCGCAACGTAGTGTTCGCCTCCGCACCCGCGTCGAGCAGCGCGGTGACGATGGCCTCGTTGCCATTGACGCAGGCGAGGTGCAGCGGCGGCACGCCGTAACGGTTCGTCGCCTTCGCATCCGCCCCGGCGGCGAGCAGCGATTGCACCTTCGCCACGTCATCGTGCTGCACCGCCGAGTGGAGAGGCGTGGAGCCGTTGGCGTCTTGGGTGGAGTCCGGGGAAGAAGGGGGGGCAGCGAAAGCGGCAAGGGAACAGCATGCCATCACCAGCATCCATGCAAGTGACACCGGATCGAAAGTTGATCGCGTTCCGCTGTCTATGTGTGTCGATGGTTGATAAGCCATGACTAATCCCAGACTATGAGCCAGGCGGCAAACCCAGTCGGCATTTGTCCGATGCGAGAAACAAGCGACCTCTCTGCGGGTATCACGCCATCGGCGCCGAGCGCCTTGGCGAACTCTTCAAAATCGGACATCGGCCTTGGGGTTACGATCAAGACGCCGTCCGCTGTCATCCCCTCCCTCTCATCATCCACGAGTTTCACGAACAATCGCGTGCCATCGGCTCCATGATTGACCGTATCCAGTTTAGCTTTGAGTGCCGACGATCCTGGGTGCGGTTCGAGGTTTGGTGCCAAATCGGCATCCGGTTGGTCGAAGAACTCTGCGACGCTCATCAATGGGCGTCCGGAAGCCACATTTCTTCCGTAGCGCTCGATCATTTGGTGATACAATTGAGAAATTCGACCGCTCCACCCGGTTGCCATGTCTGCGAGCCGAATTCTGACAGTTCTTCCATTCCGCATGATTATGTCGGAGTAGGTTTTGCCTTCGCCATGTCTCGATGAGCAAGCGGTTACGTCTGCCCATTCAATTCTCTCGAACTTGACTCCGTCGCTCACGATCAGAGCGTTCGGCGTGAAAAAATACTTTCGTTTGTAGATTCCAAAGACCGCTTCGCCATCAACCAATGGAATCCCCTCGGGTCGTGTTCCCTTCTCAAAGCGCTCACAACTTGCACCGCGCCCCTCCCTTTCCTCTTTGGCGAAAAGGAGGAGTATCCATGTGCTCGGATCATCGATCATGGCCATGTTCGAGATTCCAAAGGCTTGATTCAAATTCCCAACGGCTCGAACAGCCCGTCCACCTTGCCCGTGCTGTCCTGGAATTTTTCGAGGCGCACGCCGGCGCGGTCGAGGAGCGTGAGGTGGAGGTTGGCCAACGGCATCGGTTGATCGTAGCGAAGGTGGCGGCCACCCTTCATCCCGCCCGCCGCGCCGCCCGCGACGATGATCGGCAGGTTGACGTGGTCGTGGACGTTCGGGTTGCCCATGCCGCTGCCGTAGAGCAGCAGCGAGTTGTCCAGCAGCGTGCCGTCGCCTTCCTTCGTCGCGGCGAGCTTTTGCAGGAAGCCGGCGAAGATCGCGACGTGGAAGCGGTTGATCTTCGCCATGCGCGCGATCTTGTCGGGGTCGTTGCCGTGGTGCGAGAGCGGGTGATGCGGATCGACGACGCCAGTCTCGGGATAGGTGCGGTTGCTGGTCTCGCGCGCGAGTTGGAACGTGACGACGCGCGTGACGTCGCCCTGCATCGCGAGCAACTGGAGGTCGAACATCAGCCGCGCGTGCTCGGCGTAGCTCGCGGGCACGCCCACGGGCCGGTCGAGGTCGGGCAAGGGATTCTCCGCGACGCCGGCCTCGGCGCGCTGGATGCGGCGTTCCACGTCGCGGACGCTTTCGAGGTAATGGCCCACCTTCGCGCGGTCGGCGGCGCCGAGGGAGCGTTCGAGGCGCGTGAGGTCGTCCTTCACGAAATCGAGCAGGCTGGCGCGTTTGCGGAGCGCGGCCTGGCGGTCGGCCTTGCTGCCGCCCTCGCCGAAGAGCATTTCGAACACGATGCGCGGATGCGCCTCGGCGGGCAGCGGCGTGGTGGGCGACGACCACGAGAGATTGTTTTGATAAACGCAGGCGTAGCCGTTGTCGCACTGGCCGACGGTCTGCATCATGTCCATCGCCAGTTCGAGCGAGGGCAACTGCGTCCCGCGCCCGATCTCGCGCGCGGCGATCTGGTCCACCGTGGTGCCGAGGAAATAATCGTTGCTCTCCGTGTGCTTGGCTCGGGCGCAACTGAGGAACGAGGCGTTCGAGGTCGCGTGCGTGCCGGGGTAGGCGTTCTTCACCTCGAGGTTGGTGAGGATGCTGACGCGATCCTTCACCGGCGCGAGCGAGTCGAGGATGAAGGAGAGTTCGTCGAGCTTGTCCTTGCCCGGCGGCGTCCAGCGCGACATGTCGGCGCCCATCGGCATGAAGAAATAGCCGAGCCGGCGCACGGGTTTCGCGGCGGTTTTTGCGCTGGCGGTGAGCGCGGGCACCATCGCGTCGAGCAACGGCAGCGCGAGCGTGGTGGCGCCGAGTCCGCGCAGGAACGTCCGGCGCGGAAGTGAGGTGCGGGTGGTGAAGGTGCTCATAGGCTTTGCCTCATCTGGAATGGTGTGCTGTTGACGATGGCGAGAATGATAGCAGAAAGGCGGTGGTTGTCAGCCTTCGCCGCACGGAGAACTTCGCGCACCGCCGGGCCGTCAAACGGCTCCACACCGCGACCCAGCGCGAACGTGAGCAGCTTCTCCGTCAGCGCGGCGGTGAAAATCTCCGGGCGCGCGAGCAGGCCGGCCTCGATGCCAGCGACGCCGTTGAAGCGACTGCCGTCGGGGAGTCCTCCGGAATTGTCCACCAGCAGGCCGGCTTCCGACGTGCGCCAGCGGCCGACGGCGTCGTAGTTCTCAAGCGCGAAGCCGGGTGGGTCGATGAACTCGTGGCAGCTCGCGCAGGCGGGCTTGTTGCGGTGCGCGGCGAGGCGTTCGCGGATGGGCAGGCTCTCGGAAACTTTGCTGTCGTCGAGCGCGGGCACGTCCGGCTCGGGCGGCGGCGGCGGCGTGCCGATGAGATTTTCCAAAACCCACTTGCCGCGGATGACCGGCGACGTGCGCGTGGCGTAGCTCGTGACCGTGAGCACGCTGCCGTGGCGCAACAACCCGCCGCGCTGGCTCTCCGGCCCGAGCGCGACGCGGCGGAAGTGCGTGCCGTAGATGTGCGGAATCTCGTAGTGCTTCGCGAGTCGCTCGTTGAGGAACGTGTGATCAGCGCGCAGGAGATCGAGCACGCTGCGGTCGTCGCGGAGGATTTCCTCGAACAGCATCTCCGTCTCGCGCCGCATGGCCTGGCGGAGATTGTCGTCGAAGTCGGGGAACAGGCGGCCGTCCGGCGTGATCGAGTCGAGGTTGCGCAGGTGCAGCCACTGGCCCGCGAAATTTTTCACCAGTGATTCCGCGCGCGCGTCGGCGAGCATCCGGCGCGTCTGCTGCGCGAGCACGGGAGGCTTTGCGAGTTCGCTACGCTCGGCGAGTTCGAGCAATTCATCATCAGGAATGCTGCTCCAGATGAAGAACGACAGGCGCGAAGCGAGTTCGATGTCGCTCACGCGATACGGCGTGCCGGGCTTGAGTCCCTTCGGCTCCTGCTCGGCGCGGAACAGAAATTCGCGGCTCACGAGGATCGCGCTCAACGCCGACTCGATGCCGGCGTCGAAACCCGCCTCCTTCCGCGACTCGTGATAAAACGGCAGCACGCGCGCGAGGTCGGCGTCATTCACCGGGCGACGCCACGCGCGGCGCAGCAGCGTGGACAGAATTTGCTTCGCGCGGGCCTCTTCATCGGAGCGCCGATCTCCGAATCGGCGTGCTTCGTCGCTCCCCGGTGTGCCGGTTTGGAAACCGGCGCTCCGGCCGGACTGGCTGGCCGGCTCAACGCCAAAGATGCGCCGCCGGCTCGCCGAGTCGCCCGGCCCCTTCGCGTTGAACGGCCCGGTGACCGACACCTGATACAGCGCGGGCGATTGGCGCGGGTGCCGGTGGAAGTTGAAATGGACGTTGTAGGGCTGTCGCAGCGTCTCCTGGAGCGACGACGGATTTTTTCGAAACGTGATGCCGAGCTGATGCACGCCCGCCCTGACGGGGAGACGGACATTGAGGCCGGTATCCACGTTGTCATGTCCCCGGCTGCCGGGCGGCTTGACGGTGAACTCGTGGGCCTGCGCGCCGTCCACGAGCACGAGCAGTTGATGCGGCTCCTTCAAGCCCTCGACGAGGTCGTTGCGGTCGCGCGCGAGGCGGAGCTGGATTTCATACTCGCCGTCCTGTGGAAACGTGTGCCGGATGATCGCCCCGCCGCGAGTGCCGAAGGGCAATCCCTCGATGCGCCCCTCCTGCGTGATGTCGGGCTTGATGCGGTAGGTCTCGCCGCCGGGCACGCGCGCCGCGCCGCCGACCGAGAGCCGGCTGATCTTCTGCGCCGCCGAGATGTAGCGGTCGAGCAACGTCGGCGACAATGTGCCGACGGTGACGTTGTCGAAGCCGTGGCTCGCCTCGTCCGCCGGCAGCAACGTCGCCGCGTCAATTTCGACCGCGAGCAGATCGCGGATGGCATTCTGATACTCCGTGCGATTCAGCCGCCGAATCGTTTCGGTGCGGCCGGGCTTCGGGTTCGCCGCCGCCGCGCGGTCGAGTGGCGCTTCGAGCGCGGTGAGCGCGGCGGCGTATTCGGTTTCATCCGGCCGCGCCTTGCCCGCCGGCGGCATCTGACGCGCGCGCAGACGGCGCACGACTTTTTCCCATGCATCGCCGTGCTGCGCCGGGTCGTCCGAAAGAATGGCGGCGAGATTCAACTTCCCCTTGTTCACTTCGGCGTCGTGGCAATCCACGCAAAACTTCCCGACCATCGCGCGCACCGGCGCGGGCGGCGTTTCAGCGGCGGAAACCATTAAGCCGAGCGCGAACGTCAAGGCGGCCAGACGGAGGGAGTTCATTGAATACTCACTTCTTCGTTTTCGCCTCCACCGCGCGCAAGTCGAGCGAGCAGTTCGGATCGTGTGGGGTGGACTTGCCCACCAACTCGACCGGGTGGGTGAAAAGGTAACGCCACACTGCTTCGTGAATGAATTTGCCCGAGGCGTCCTTCACCGCGGATCCGCCAGGCGTGACCGAGCCGTGGGCGCGCTTGGCGTCGTTCTTCACGTCGGCGTCGGTGATGAGGCGGCGCGTGTTGCCGAAGGGCGGCGCGGATTTGTCCACGTTCACGATGGGGCCGAACTGTTGCAGGCCGATCATTTCCCACGAGCGGCAGTAGTGGTCGCCGCTCCAGCCGCTGTCGAGCACGTGGCTGAAACCGAAGTAACGGTTCGCCGGCGTGGCGGAGGGCAGCGCCTGCCACGTCTCCAATTGGTCGCGCGGGCCGCAGAACATCACGACGCGATCCACCTTCACGTGCTTGGCGAAACGCGCCGCCGTGGTCGAGCCGTGCGAACTGCCGGAAATGATCACACGGTCCCAGCGCAGGCCCGCCTTGTCGTCAGTGAGGAAATAATCCCAGCGACCTTGCGGATTCGTCTTCGCGAGGTGCTTCACCAACTGCACCGAGCGCTCCATCATGCCGTCGGGCTTGGGAATGTTCACCAACGGGCTGAAGTCCTCGCCCGTCGCGGCTTCGAGGCGGATTTTACCGAGCAGCTTGCCATCATCGCCGGGCGAACGGTTGCCGAACTTGCCGAACCAGCCGTTCGCGTAATGCACCTGGACCGCGTGAATGCCGTAGCTGTTGACACGCTCGAACAAGTTCTTGTTGTGGCCCATGAGCCAGATCACCAGCTTGCCTTGCGGCTTCACGCGCGTATCCACCGCGGCATTCTCGGTGTCGGCCGGCTTGCCGCCCTTTTCAAAAACAAAATCAATCTCCGGATGCGCCCGCGCGCGCGGGTCAATCTGGCTGGCCCGCGCGGTCAGTTCGTAGCGCTGCGGCTTGGGGTCGTTGAAGACGAACGGCACATCGGCGGCACGCAGCGTGGCGAGCGGTGACAGTGGAAGGATGATGAGCAGCGTGCGGCAAAGGAATGGTTTCATGTTCGAGGAGAAGGTGGTGTGCCGGGACGCGGCTCAATAGTCGTGATACTGCGCGTGGCCGGCGGCGACGAGCGCGTCGTTGACGTTCAGCGGCGCGGCATCCGGCTTTTCCAGCCAGACCTCGGCGAGATAACGGCCGTATTTCTCGCGCCGATCCTTGATGGTTTGCAGGAGCACCTCTTTGCCTTCGATGAGGGTTTTGAGATGGTCGCGCGCGGCCTTGCCCTTCATCTCGTCCGCGCCGCGCAGTTCCGGCGCGTTGATGCGGTGGAGGCGGAGCTTCTCGCCGCGCACCCAGATGCCGAGGCCGAGGTCAATGTCCGCCGTGCAGGTGTCGCCGTCGTAGACGGCGGTGACGCGGGCGCGATACTGGAAAAGCTGCGTGGGCGAAGCCGTGACCGGCGTTGGTGATGGCATGGGGCGAGACTAGGCCGGGAGCGCGAACTGGACAAGTTTGTTTCTCGCCGGGCGCGGGGCGGCTGGCGGTTCGCACCCGCGCCCGCCTTGCTCATCGTGTGCGCATGGCCGGAGAAGGAGCAGACCGGCTTCCCCGCCGTCTGCAAGGTGTGGATCGTCACAGCGAACGGCGTGGAAAGCCGCTTGGATTGTTCCAAGCGGCGGCGATTGTGCGGGGCAAAGTTTTGCCGACGGGCCGGGTGAGGAAGCGCTGCCCGCCCATTGCTCCCCGTCTGGACACCCGCTGCCAAAGGGCGGGCAACAGTCTGGTGAAGTTCTCGCTTCGCGCACCTCAAGGCGCGGCACAGGGAGCCGCAAGCGATTCCCGCGATCGGGCGTTCGGAAACCGAATCGTGAAACAAATCCGCATCGCTCACCGCGCTTCCTCCCACTGGAATTCAAGCCGCACGATGTCCGGGCTGCGTCCGGCCATGCCCTTGTAGGTGACGACGTTGAAATTCGTCCGGCCATCCCGCTTGGCCCACCACGGCGCGGCGTAGTAGCCGTCGGTCACGTTCTCGCCCTCGGAGTTGTCGAGCAACACGTGCCTCGTGATGGCCAGCGTCCCGGGATCGAAGCGGAACAGGCTCAGCCGCATCGGGCCTTTGTCGGTGTAATTGCGCCCCATCAGATACCAGCCGCCGTCGCGCGCGAACACCCGCGGGCGGCCCACATACGACTTGATGAACGTGTTGGCGCTGGTGAGGTTCACTTTGCGCTGAAGCTGAAACGCGCCATCGGTCTTGAGCAGCCACTGGCGGTTGTCGTAGCCGCGCGCGGCAACGATGAAGCCGCCGCCGTGCCGGGCGAACGAGCTTTCGTTGATCGGGATGTCGCTAAACTCCTTCGTCAGGTTGCGCACGAAACGCCACGTCTTGCCGCTGTCGTCCGAGCGGATCACATCCACCGACCCCGAAACCGGACGCGGCGGATAAACGGACTTGCCGGCGGACAGGTTCGTGAAGGTCATGGCGAGCATCCAAGTCGTCGGCCCTTCCGTGATCGCCTCGAAGGCGTAGCCGTATTCCACGCCGTCCACCGCGCCCACGCGCTCGACCGGATCGAAGGTTTTGCCGCCATCGCGCGAGCGGACGACCCGCAGCCCGATGCGCGCCGGCGCGGCTTTCTGCTGGGCGTCAATGTAGCTGGCAATGTCGCCATTCGGGAACCGCACCCACTCGCCCATCTGCATGATCTGGTCGCCCAGTCCCGCCAAGGTGGCGCGCGACTTCACCTTTCCGGTCACCGCGTCGAGCCGCAGCAGATCGAGCACCGCACCACTGTCGCCGCCGTGTGAGCGCCCGCGCTTGAAGGAGACGAGCACTTCGTTGCCAATTTCGAGCAACGCGGGGAAGGCCAGATAGGACGCCGTCTTGGGCATGTCCGCCGAGGCCGCCAAAATTTGGGTGGATTTTTGTGCGGGAATGATCTGCCCCGTCGCGGCCAACTGCGCGAGCAGCAAGGCCGAAAGTGTGAAGAACATTTGTCCCATGTGTGTGCTCACTCTTCAGACTCGGTTGGTCGCGCCCTCCGGCCCCGGTTCCCGATTCATCTTCGGGTGGTTCATGCCTTCGGTTTGATGAACATGACTTCTGCGCGCTCGATCCAGCCCTTGCGCAGATCAATGCGGAACCAGCCCTCGCGGTTCTTCCTGTGAATGCGACAGCCCGAACGCCGGCCAAATTCCTTGAGGTCGTATTGCGCCCAGGTCTTGCCCAAGTCGGGCGAGTAGATAAAACCCGTCGCGTAGGGCGATGCGGGCGCGCAGTGCGTGGCCAGCATCACGCCGTCCTGGATGATCATGTTCGCGGATTCAAAGCCGGGATTGAACAGCATCGTGTGCTTGTCCTTGTTCGCGAGGTCGGCGGGGGCGCAGGTAAAGATGCCGCGATCATGCAGCAGGCCGACCTTGGGCCCGTTCGCATCGGCGATCCAGTAGAGCCGGCCGCCGACAAAGTTGATGCCGCCGGATTTGAAGCGCGAGTCGGAGTTCACAGACACGACAACCTTCCAGTCCCACACATCGGTCTTCGCGTCGTAGGTGCCGCGCAGCCAGTGGCACTCGTTGCCGTGCCCGCGATCAATGTCGCCCGTGCAGGCGTAGAACGCGTTCTCGGCGGGGTTGTAGGCCACGCAGTGAACATGGCGGGCGATGAGCTGGTTGCCGGGGTTGCCCAGGAACTTTCCCGGCTCGGTGCCCTTCTCCTGAAACTTTGGATTCTGACCAAACGAATACGCGAGCTTCACGGTCCGCCCGCTATCGGTTGAATAGTAAATGTTCACCGGCACCGGCCCGCCGAGCACGTTGCAGTAGTTGCCCCACACGAGCATCTCCCGGCCGTTCACATCCCAGGTGTGTTCGCCGTCGAGCGAATGGAAATACCAGCCCGGCTGATCCGGGTTCCGGGGCGTGTGCGGCCGGTAATCGCTGCCATCGCGATGCTTCACCGTGATGGGCCGGTGGGTCTTGAGGTTGTCCGTGCTCAGGTAAAGCTGCGCCCGCGTCGCGAAGAGGATGTTCCCGTTCTTCAGGATGACGCTGAACGTGATGTTCTCCGCCTCGGCAAAAGCCGCGCTGTGCGGCCACGTCTTGGCGTTGTCCTCCGACAGAAAAATCTTCCCGTTGCCGAAGCCGAAGGCCTTGTGGTCGCGTTGCGAGTCAATGTAAGGCCCCTCCGGCGCGCGGCGATACCAGAAGTGCTCAGTGGAAGCCACGTCACCCGGCGCGGCGGTCAGCTTCAGGGTGCGGGTCAGCAGCGAGCCGCCCAGGGTTGTCGCCGTCGCTCCAAGAAACCGGCGGCGAGTGAGTGATGATGAGTTCATGGTGTTCATGCTGGAGGTTGGTTTGCTTGCGTCGGGCGAGACGCGTCGTCATTTCTTGAGCGCTGCACTCACAAAGTCGGACAACGCCTTCGTCGCCGGATCATCGGGCAGTCCGAGGTCGTTGTTGAGTTTCACGTGGCTCGTGTCCTTCGCTCCGAAGATTTTCGTGGAAACGCCCGCCTCCTTCAGCACCGCACCGAGATGTTGCGCTTGCGCGGTCGTGTCGGGGTGGGCGGCGACATGGAGGATCAGAAACGGCGGGATGCCCTTGCCCTTCGTGATGTGCGTGACGGCGGAGAAATCTTTGTGCTTCTCGGGCGTGCTGCCGAATTTTTCCCGGTGCCCGTTGACGCGCGGCGGCAGATGATGCACGCGCAGCCTCGTCTCCGCCGTCTCGATGATCGCGGGCACGTCGTAAGTGTCGCCATCCACCGGCACGCAGCCGATGAGGACATCAAACGAAACACCTTCCGCCTTCAAGTAGCGGTCATCGGTGCAAATGATCGCGGCGAGCTGGGCACCCGCCGAATGGCCGCCGACGAGCACGCGCTTCGGATCGCCGCCATATTCGGCGATGTGTTTGTTCACCCAGCCGAACGCCTTCGCCACGTCGCGTGTGAGCGTGCCCATGTCCACCTCTGGCAGCAGCCGGTAGTTGATCGAGACAAAGACGAACCCCCGGTCCATGAACCACTGCGGCTTGAGTTTCACGTCGGTCTTGTCGCCCTGCTGCCAGCCGCCGCCGTGAATCCAGAAGACCACAGGCAGGTTCTTCGCGCCCGCCGGCGCAAAGATGTCGAGATTCTGCCGCGCGTTCGCCGGCTCGGCGTAAGGAATGTCGCGCTTGATGTTCTGCGCCTGCGCGACGGACAGAAGCAACATGAGAGCAATGGAGGTCTTCATAATGAGTGGATGAGGCAGGGATGTTTTCATTTCAATTCGCCTTCGCGAGTTCCCCGAGCATTTCGAGGAGGTTCCTGACGAGGATGACCGAGGTGTCCTCCTGCACGACGTTCGTGCCGAGCCAGGTCTCGTAGCCGCCGAGCAGGTGATGCTCGGGCGTGGGCAGGTAGCCGTGGCGCGCGTTGGCGAGGCCGATGACCATCGTGCGCGGAAACGGACTGCGCTGCTTCAACTCAAGTCCGATCTCGACGAACGTCTCGAACGGAATGCCGCACACCGCGAAGTCGCCGATGCGGATGGCCTGGAGAATCACCGTGATCGTGTCCTCCTTGCGCTCGGCGGCGTTGATGATGTTGCGCGCGTAATTCTCGGCGAGGCGCGGGAGTTTTTCCTTCTCGGCGGGATCCTTGATCGCGATCACCTTTTTGGCCGAGACGACCTGCTCGGCGGTGGGCCGGCGGTATTTCAAAACAATCTCGCGCTGCACCATGCCGAGGCGCGCGCTGGCGTCGTGCTTCTCGATTTTCCGCTGCGCCAGCCACGCGGTGTCGGCGGCCTTCGCCGCGACGAGGCGGATCTGCTCGAACGGCTCGCGCGGCGGGCGGTTGACGAGGAACGGGATGTTGTTGATGTCGCCCGAGGTGCCGTTCGACATCATGGCGACGAGGCGCCCATCGCCCGGCAGCCGCGAAGGCATGAGACGCGCGAACTCACCAAAGTAATCCGCTGTCATCAACCCGCGCGGCCCGCCGCCGACGTAGTGGAGCGAGTAATTGGCAAAGAGGGCGATCTGCTTGCGCTTCGGATCCTGCACGGAAAGGACGGTGATGTCGGGATCGGTCGGCCCGGCGGGGCGTTCGAGCACGTCGGGACTGGTGCCGGGATTCATCTTCACCGTGTCGAGCTTGCCGTAGGGATTCAGCGGCATCCTGCCGGGCTTGAGATACCAGCGGCGGTTGAACACTTCGTCCGGCAACGGATGCGCCGACGCGCCGACCGCCGCCGGACGAAGCGCCGCGTGCGCGCGGACGATGGACTCGGCGATGCCCTCGACGAGCAGCTGCCGATACGCGAACCCGTTTTTGTCGCTCTCGCGTGAGTTGGAGGACGGCCCGCTGTGCGTGTGCGTGGACGAGATGAGCATCCGGTCCGCCGGAATGCCGGTGCGCTTCGCGGCAAGCGCCTTTGCATCGGCGGTCGTCTCACTGGCGAGGCCGAGATTGTCCACCACGACCATCGCAAGCGTGGTCTTGCCGTCGTCGAGCACGAGCGCGCGGGAGTGCAACGGATCGTGCGCGTTGGTGGCGAGGTTGGCGGTGAACCCGCCGGGCATGTTCAGGGGGAACTGCTTCGGCGTGACATCCACGGCTGCGGCCCCGGCGCGAAGGGTTGGTGCGGGCTTCTTCGCGTCGGCAGCGGGCAGCGCGACGGGCGGAGCGAGGAGCAGGAGGAGGAGCAGGATTTTTTCCATGATGAACGAGTTTGACGTGGCGCGGATTTTTCGGGCCGCCGGGAAGAGTCAGGCGAGCAAGCCCTTCACGATGCTCGCATGGCTCACGCCGGTGAGGCGGAAGTCGAGGCCCTGGGATTTCACGGTGAGGCGCTCGTGATCGAGGCCGAGCTGGTGGAGAATCGTCGCGTGCAGGTCGTGGACGTGGACGGGATTTTCAACGGCGCCGAAGCCGAACTCGTCGGTCTGGCCGTAGACCTGGCCGGCCTTGAAGCCACCGCCGGCCAGCCACATGGTGAAGGCGTCAATGTGATGGTTGCGTCCGGTGGACTCGCGCACCTCGCCCATCGGCGTGCGGCCAAACTCGCCGCCCCAGATGACGATGGTGTCGTCGAGGAGGCCGCGCTGCTTCAAGTCGCGCACGAGCGCGGCGGACGGATGGTCAATGGCGCGGCAGTTTTCCGGCAGATGCTTCTCCAGATTTTCCGTCGGGCCGCCGTGGTGATCCCAGTTGGTGTCGTAAAGCTGCACGAAGCGCACGCCGCGCTCAACAAGCCGCCGCGCGAGCAGGCAGTTGCGCGCAAAGGTGGTTTCCTTCGCGTCCTTGATGCCGTAGAGGTCGAGGGTGGCCTGGCTTTCACCACCGGTGTCCATCAGCTCGGGCGCGCTGGTCTGCATGCGATACGCCATCTCGTAGGCGTTGATGCGCGTGGAGATTTCATCGTCGCCAGTTTCGACGAGGCGTTTGAGATTCAACTCACGCACGGCATCCACGAGCTGGCGCTGCTGGACTTCGTTGATGGATTTGGGCGTGGAGAGATTCAGAATCGGGTCGCCTTGGTTACGCAGCGGCACGCCTTGATACGTCGTGGGCAGGATGCCGCTGCCCCACAGCACCGCGCCGCCGCGCGGGCCGCGTGGGCCGCTTTGCAGCACGACGAAGCCGGGCAGATCATCGCACTCACTGCCGAGGCCGTAGGTGACCCACGAACCCATGCTGGGCCGGCCAAACTGCCCGCTGCCGGTGTTCATGAAAAGCTTGGCGGGCGCGTGATTGAACAGCTCCGTCTTGCAGGTGGTGACGAGGCTGATTTCGTCCACGATGCCCGCCGTCCACGGCAGCAGGTCGCTCACCCACGCGCCGGACTTGCCGTGTTGCTTGAACGTGCGCCGCGAGCCGAGCAGATTGCTGCGATGGCTGGTGTCCATGAAGGCGAAGCGCTTGCCAGCGGTGTAGCTGTCGGGGATGGGCTGGCCGTTCAGCTCGGTGAGCTTCGGCTTGTGCTCGAAGAGGTCGAGCTGCGACGGCCCGCCGGCCATGAAGAGGAAGATGACGTTCTTCGCCTTCGCGGGAAAATGCGTGCGCTTGGGTTCCAGCGGATTGCGAATTTTCGCGGCAGGCGCGGCGGCGAGTCCGCGCTCCGCCATGAGCGAGGCGAGCGCAATCGAGCCGACGCCCATCGAACAGCGGCTGAAAAAATGGCGGCGCGTGAGGTCGCGCAGAGCGTGGTCGGGGTGCATGGCGTTCATTCGCGGGTGAAGGTTTCGTCGAGGTTCAGCAGCGCGCGCGCGGCGTTGAGCGGGTCGAGTTTCTTCAACACGGCAAGCTCGTCGGCCTTCGGCGCGCGCGAGGTGCAGCGGCGGAAGGCGGTTTCGAGGCCGTCCTGCTGGATGATCTTCTCCAGCGCCGTGGCGAACTCGAAGAAGCCGCTGTCGTTCATCAGCGTGAGCGCCTGGAGCGGCGTGTTGCTGCGGATGCGCCGCGTGCAGGAACTGAACCCATCGGGCGCATCGAAGACATTCAGCGACGGCGGCGGGGTGGCGCGATACACGAACGTGTAGATGCCGCGCCGGAATTTGTCCTCGCCCTTGCTCACGGCCCACGTGCGCTTCACCTGGCCCTGGCCCATCACGCCGTCGGGGATCGGCGGATACACCGGCGGCCCGCCGAGTTTCAGCGACAGCAGTCCGCTCGCCGCGAGGGCCGCGTCACGCACGATCTCCGCGTCGAGCCGCAGCCGCTGCTGGCGCGCGAGGAGGTAGTTGCCGGGGTCTTTCGCGCGCAGATCCGCCCGGTCCGCCGAACTCTGCCGATACGTGTGCGAAGTGACGATGAGCCGGTGCAGGCTTTTCAGGGAATAGGGAATGGGTGATGGGGAATGGGGGGTGGCGGTGGGCTGCTGGAATTCCACCGCGAGCCAGTCGAGCAGTTCGGGGTGCGACGGCGGCGTGCCCTGCAATCCAAAATCATTCTCCGTCTCCACGAGGCCGCGCCCGAAGTAGTGCTGCCACACGCGGTTAACGATCACGCGGGCCGTGAGCGGGTTCTGCGGGCTGACGATCCACCGCGCGAGATCGAGCCGCGTGGGCGGGCTTTCCGTGTTCCGAGTTCCGCGCTCCGCGTTTAACGGATGCAGCACCGCCGGCGTGCCGGGCGTCACTTCGTCCGCCGGGCGCGTGAAGTCGCCCTTGATGAAGACGGTGGTTTTGCGCGGCATGGGCAGCTCCTTCATCACCATCGTTGTGACGCCGTTGTTGAGCAGCGTGTCGAGTTCCTTGTAGCGATCATTCAACTCACGGAACGGCCCCACGCCACCGACTCCGGCGGCAAACAGGGTTTGGTTCTGCGCGAAGGTGCGCTTCGCTTTCGGCACGGCCACAATCTTCGTGATGGCCGGGGAGAGGCTCTTCTTGATCTCCGGCGTGAGACCGGCCTCCCACTTCGCCAGTTCGTCGGCGTGCTCCTTGAGATAGGCCTTGAGCTTGGCTTCGATGTCTTGGAACTCCGCCGTCAATCCGCTCACATCCACTCTCCGGTCAAAAACCTTCAGCGTCGGCTCGTCCTGGTTGTTCAGGAAGGCGAAGAGGCGGTAATACTCCTTCTGCTCGATGGGGTCGAACTTGTGATCGTGGCACTGCGCGCAGCCCACGGTGAGGCCGAGCCACACCGTGCCCGTCGTCGCCACGCGGTCGAACACGCTGTCCACGCGGAACTGCTCCTTGTCAATGCCGCCCTCCTGGTTGATCTGCGTGTTGCGATGAAAACCCGTGGCAATCTTCTGGCTCTCCGTCGCGTTCGGCAAAAGATCACCCGCGAGCTGCTCGATGGTGAACTGGTCAAACCCCATGTCCGCATTCAGCGCGCCGATCACCCAGTCGCGGAATTTCCAAATCTGCCGCGGCGCGTCAATCGAGTAGCCGTTGCTGTCCGCGTAGCGCGCCTGATCCAGCCACCAGCGGCCCCAGCGTTCGCCGTAATGCGGCGACGCGAGCAGGCGATCCACCAGCGCGCGATACGCCCCGTCCGCGTCCTTCGCCGCCGCCTGCACAAACGCGTCCACCTCCGCCGGCGTTGGCGGCAGCCCGATCAGATCAAGCGACACGCGGCGAATCAGCGTGTGGAGATCGGCGGGCGGCGACGGCTTGAGCTTCGACTCCTGCAACTTGGCCACGATGAAAGCATCAATCGGATTGAAAATGCGCGGCACGCCTGGAGCGGCGACACTCTTGTCGCCTTTGTTCTCACTGACCTTCCCCTTCGCCTCGGCGACAGGAGTGTCGCCGCTCCTTGGCACCACCGGATGCGTCGCGCCGGAAACCGGCGGCGGGGTCACACGCTTCGGCGGCTCGAACGACCAGTGCCGCTGGTAGTCCGCCCCCTGCTCGATCCAGCGTCGCAACGTTTCCTTCTGCGCCGCCGTCAGATGCTTGCCGGATTTCTTCGGCGGCATCACGTCGTCCGCGTCGGTCGTCAGGATGCGCGCGATCAGTTCGCTCGCGTCGGGTTTCCCCGGCACCACGGCGGTGACGCCGTCCGTCGTCGCCGTCGCCCCCTCGCGCGTGTCGAGCCGCAGATCCGCCTTGCGCGCCGCCTTGTCGGGGCCGTGGCACGCGAAGCAGTTTTCCGACAGGATCGGGCGCACGTCGCGGTTGAACTCAACCGTTGCCGACGGTGCTGCCTGTGCGGCGGGTCGCGCGGCAAGCTGCGCCAGCAGCAGAACGATCAGTGGCAGCGGTGAAGTTCGTTTCATGGCTCGGCGAATGTTCACGGAGTCATCTCGAGGGAATACATACCATCACGAGGCGGCACCTCGAAGCGCAAAACGGCCGCGCCCTCCGCCTTCCCGGTGCGTGAGGAAATGGCCTTGCCGTGGGCGTTCTTGATTTCGATCCGTCCGGCGTCCAGCGACTGCGCGTGCATAATCTCAAGCGTCAGCGGCTGGTCGTAAAGCGCGGCGTCCGTCAGGCAGGTGAGGTGAAAAGTGAGCCGTTTGGGATCGGACTTCACCAACGTGAGTTTGGAGGCGTTGCGTTCGGCTTGATACTTGTGGATGTCCGCCATGCCGGCAATCCAGAGGCTGGCCTGGTGCTCCTTCGCGATGTCGAGCGCGGCGCGGAAGTTTGCCTCGCTGCTGCTCAAGCCCTCGCCGATGTAGTGGTAGTGAATGCGGCACCACAACCCGCGCTCGAGATGCTGCTCCAGCAGGCGGCGGAAGTTGGCGACGCGATTGCCATAGGAGTCGTCCATGCCGGTGGAATTCTCCGACGCATCGAACTGGTGGAATTTATCGAGGTAGTAACGCAGCGTGCGGGTGGTTTCCCACTTGGTGCCGCCGCCAAGATTCAGCGCCATCAGCTTGCTCCTGCCGGGAGCCAGTTTCCAGATGGCCTGGGCCGCCCCGCCGATTTCCGCCTCCATGTCCTGATCGCCGGTGGCCCCGCGATGATGGGCGGAGTGGTTCGCGAATTCATGATCGCCCTGCCGGGCCACCGCCTCCCACCCGGCCTGATGAGTTTCAAAGTCAGAGCGGCGGCGGTTGCCCGGCTCCGACGCTCCGGGATTGAGCATGAACGTGCCGCGAAAACCATGCTCGCGCAGGATGGGCACGGCCTTCGTCAATTGCGTCGGATGCGAGTCATCGAACCGGATGCTAAGGGCGGCCTTGCGTCCATCATGCCATTTCGCGATGCCCAGACGCAGACCGGTCACGCCATCCGCGAGCACGCGCTCCTTGTCGGAGGGCGGCGCTGTTTTCCCGCCGCTCGGTTGGACGGCCTGAACAAAATAATTGCCCGCGACGGCAGGCACCGGGATGAGCATCTTGAACCACTCCGTGCCGGTGCGGCGCACCATCAGCGCCTTGCCCTGGGCGTTGTGCACTTCGACATCGGCGGCGGGCCAGGCGCGTTGTCCGCTGTTGGGCAATTCGACGCGAATCAGCAGCGGCTTGGTCTCGGTCTTGGGATCCACCGCAATCTGGATTTTGAACGGCTCAAGGGGCCGCGCGACGACGGTGGCCGGGCCTTGGTGGGCTTCGAGCTTCACGATTACTCCACCCAGATCGGCAGCGGGGAGTGCCGCCAGCAGAACCAGCGCCAGGGCGCTGGCAATGATCAGGGAGAGTTGCTTCACTTCGCCGGTGAGGACTTGAGCTTCTTGATGAGATATTCCTGCGTCGTCGCGTGCTTCATGCCGGGCGCGCCGGGATAGGCGAGTTCGCATTCCACGCCGGCAGCCTTGCAATGCTCCTGAAGCTTCACGCCGAAGTTCGCCGTGTGCGTCGGGTCTTTCTGTTCCTGGCCGAGTGCGGGCGGCGCGGAGAAATAGAGATAAACCGGCGGGTCATCGGCGGTGACGAGCGCGTAGGGCGAATACTCCGCAATCCACGGCAGGATGGTGTCGCGCTGGGCGAGGAACTCATCGAATTGGGAAAGCTTCTTCGCCGCGTCGCCCTTGAAGCCGAACGCGTGGCCGCCGTAGCGGCTGTTGGGCGTCCACTCCTTCATCTGCGCGGGGTCGAGCGTGGTCTGCGCGCCGTTCACGGCGGCGCACCAAAGCCGCGTGGATTCGCGCGCGACGGGGTCGCTGCTCTTCGGGTCGGCGAGGTCGGGATGAAACGCGAGCCACAGCGACGAGCACGCGCCCGCCGAGCCGCCGCTCGCGCCGATGCGCCGCTTGTCAATGTTCCACTCGGCGGCCTTGCTGCGGACGAACTGCAAGGCGCGCGCGGCGTCGTGCAGCGGCCCTTTCACCGGCGGCACGACCTTGTCGGCCTCGGCCTGCGGGATGTAGCGGTAGTTGATGGCGACCACGGAGACGCCGGCGGCAAGATATTGTTCAATGCTGGCCGTGCGGTTTTTGTCCCCGCCCATCCAGCCGCCGCCGTGGATGTAGAAGAGCAGCGGCGTGGGCGACGACGACTCGGCCTTCCAGAAATCCAGCACCTGCCGCGCGTGCGTGCCATAGGGGACGTTCGCCGCCGTGATCTTGGGCTGAACGGCCGGCTTGGCGGGAGCCTTGGCCGGGGCTTTGGCCTTGGCCGCGGCGGGTTTTTTGGCCGGCGGGTCGGCGGCGAAGGCTGGGGCGCAAAGGACGCAAAGCGTCGTGAGGAGCGAGAGTTTTTTCAAGTGCATGGCGGCAGGATAGCACAGCCCGGTGCGGTTGGGGAAGGGCGGAGTGCGAGGCCGGGAGCCAATTGCCGGTTGCGCCGCCCGCCGGATTTTGCAAAAGTGCCGCCGTGAATTTCCCCTGGCGTGTCCCGTCGAAATGCCGCACCCGATGAAACATCCCGTCACTCGCCGCGAATTCCTCCAGCGCACCGGCGCGACCGTCGCGGCTGCCGCAGTGTTGAAGCTTCCTTCTCGCGGGCTCGCCGCGCCAAATTCGCCGGCCATCCCGCCGCATCGCGCGCTCGATGTGCCGGGCGTCCACGCCTACCCGCTCGAACACTCCGTCGCAGCGGGCGACACGCTCGAACTTTGCGTTAGCAACAGCGTCCCGTATCGCCTCTCGATCTGCCGGCTCGGCGTGCAGGTGGACGATCCTGCGGGCGACACGGTGCTCGCGCGCTTCGACGAGTCACCGGCGAATCCGCAGCCGATCCATCCCGGTTCCTACGTTCACATCGAGAAGCATCTGCGCGGGAAGTTGAGCGCCGTCACGCTCGAATGCTGGCTCCGCCCGTGGGACATCACGAAACTTGCGGGCCTCATCAGCCAGGAGGACAAGGACTCCGATGAAGGCTTTGCGCTCGGCATCGGCAAGGATGGCTACGTGGGTTTCTATCTCGGCGACGGCGTCGGGCCGGATGAAAAGACCGTGCATCGCACCAAGCCCGGCGCGGTGAAGCGCAATCGCTGGCATCACGTCGTCGCCACGTGGGACGGCCAGCGCAAACGCGTCTTCGTGGACGCAAAGGAAGTCGGCGCGTGGAATTTCGCCGGCCCGCTGCTTCCCGGCAAACACTCGCTCCGCCTCGGTGCGATGGCGCAGAAGGGCATCGCGCAACATTTCCTCGACGGCGATCTCGCAATGCCGGTGATTTACGACCGTGCGTTGAGCGCGGATGAAATCGACGAACGCTTCAAGCAACAGGGCCTCAAGCCCGCGCGCGGCAAAGGCGTGCTCGCCTGCTGGCCGCTCACCGAGGAACGCGGCGAGCGCGTGGCCGATGTTTCCGGCGACGGTCGCCACGGACGCATCATCAATCACGCCACGTGGATGATCGGCGGGCCGAGCTTCGACGCGAACGTGCCGCGCTTCGGCAATTACGACCCGAAGCAGGACGCCACGCGCGGCCACGGCCTGCGCCTCGCGTCGGATGATCTCTACGATTGCCGCTGGAAGGTCACGCACCGCTGGAAGGCGCCCGCCGACGCGCGGCAGGGAATTTACGTCGCGCGGATGGAGTTCACCTTCGACGGCAGGCCGCGCACACAGCATTGCACCTTCATCGTGCGCCGCGCGCCGCGCCGGAAGAAGGCGCCGATTCTCCTGCTGCTGGCCACCAACACCTGGCGCGCCTACAGCGGCACGCCCTTCGCCATCACGCCCGAGGCGCAGCATCAGGTCTGGGGCACGGGCGGCATCGAAAAGGATCCGCGCGGTTTGCCCGCCTACAATCTTTACCGCGACCACGCCACCGGCCAGGGCACTTACCAAGTCGGCCTGCGGATGCCGTGGCCGGCGGCGGGGCCGTATGTGCTTTACGGCGGCCCGACGAAATACAGCCACCTCGCCCGCGCGGACCGCTTCACGCAAGTCTGGCTGGAGGAGCAGGGCTACTACTTTGACGTGGCCAGCGACCTCGATCTGCACCGCGACCCCGGTGTGCTGCGCGGCTACAAGGTGTTCATGGTCGTCGGCCACAACGAATACTGGTCGCTGCCGATGTATCGCGGCACGGACGATTACCTGCGTCGCGGCGGAAATCTGGCCGTGTTGAGCGGCAACTCGATCTTCTGGCGCGTGTCGTTCAACGACGACGGCACCGTGATGGAATGCCGCAAGGCCGACGCCGCCGGCAACCGCGTGCCGCTCGCGCGCCGGGGCGAGGCGTGGCACAGCCACGACGGTCGGCGCGGCGGCATGATGCGCGACTGCGGTTTTCCCGGCATCAACCTCATCGCGCTCGACTGCCTCGGCTTCAACAGCCCCGGCAACATCAAGAATTTCGGCCCCTACCTCGTCGAAGACCCCGGCCATTTCCTGTTCCACACGCCGGAAAAGCTTGGGCTGAAAAAGGGTGACTCGTTCGGTCAGTCCGCCGACGGCGCGCGCGTGGCCGGCGGACACGAGTTCGACATCCGGCCCTCGACCTTCGCGCGGTTGCAGGAGGAGCCTTCCCCGGCAGGCGGCGTGGTTCCGAATGATCCGCCAGGCATCCGGCTTCTCGCCAACGGGCAGGTGTTCTGGAAAAACGGCGGCACGGCGTTCGACTATTTCTTCCGCAAGATTGCGCCGAAGACCGACCAGGGCGGCGAACTGATCTACTGGGAACGCCCCGCAGGCGGGCGCGTCTTCAACGCCGCCACCATCGCCTCCGGCTGGGTGCTGGCGGTGGATCCGAAAATGTCCGGCCTGCTGCGCAACGTGCTGCACCACTTCGGCGCAACCAGAAACCGGCCGTGATCCCCGGGCGGCGGGCAGGGACATCCTGAAGCCTCACCGCCGAAACAATCCAACCGCTGCCCGCCCGGCTGCTACTTCACATTGGCCTTGAAAAACTTCGCCGCGCCCTCGACGAACTTGTTCGGGTCTTCAGCAAAGCCCTTGTTGTCCGTCTCGATGGCCATCACGCCGTCCCACTTCGATTTCTTCAGCTCGGCGAAGAGGCCCTGGTAATTCGAGATGCCCGTGCCGATGTCCACGTCGAGCACCACGTCCTTGCCGTCGGCCTTCTCGACCTTCTTGTCCTTGAGGTGGAGGTCATAGACGCGCCCGTCGTATTCGCGGAAGATTTTCGCCACGTCGTGGCCCGCGCCGCTCACGTGGCCGATGTCAATGCACGCGCCGATGCGGCGGTCGCGCTTGGCGAGCACGGCCTTGACCGTCTCCGGGTCGCCATAAACGGTGCCGCGCCCGTGGTTGTGGATGGCGAGCTTGATGTCGTATTCCTTCACGAGTTCCTCGAGGTTGTCCCACTCGGCCAGGTTCTTCGGCTCGACGATAATGACTTTGATGCCCATGAACTTGGCGAACTCGAAGAGCTGCCGGTTTTTCTCCTTGTCCATCGAGGTGCCCGCGACGCCGAACGTGTAGCAGACGAGGCCGTGCTTATCGAGCACCGCCTTCTTTTTCTCCGTCTCCTCGGCGGGCGCACCGGGATCCATGTGTTTGGAGATGCACTGGAGATGTTTGATTTTGTGCTTCACCGCGAAGTCCACCATCTGCTCGAAGGTCATGTTCCGGCAGGTCCACGTCTGGAGGCCGAGCTTGGGCTGCGCGTGCGCGGCGGCGGTGAGCAGAAGGCTGGTCAAGACCAGCAGGGAAATGGCTTTCAGGAGTTTCATAGTTGTTTTGTGTTGGCGGAATTGAATGAAAAGCGACAGCGGCTGCAAAGCTAAAAGTGATTTTTAGCCTCGGATGAAACACAGATTAAACACAGATTCCTGAATCCGTGTTCCGTCCGGGTTCCATCCGTGGCAAAAAAACTCCCGCTCACTTCGCCTTCGTCACCACCAGGTCATCGAACTGAATCGGCGTGCCGGAGAACGGATTGCCCCAGATGGACGGGCGGCCCGGCGGCGGCGCTTCCTTTTCGTCGAGCGTGACGAGCCACTTCTCCGGCTCCTTGCCGGTCTGCGGCCACGCCTTGCCTTCGATTTTCCACTCGCCGTCCTTCAATTTGCGGACTTGCAGGCGCAGCACCGTCCACGCGCCGGACTGCCATTCGAACGGCACGCTCACCTTCATCTCGTCGCCCTTGTAAAGTTCCAGCAGCTTCTTGCTCGCGGACACCTGCAGCCGGTAGCCGCCCACGCCGTTGACGCCGACGGCCAGCGCGGGAAAGCGCCGGCCCTTGCCCGTGCCGTTGATGCGTGCGGTGACGCAGAGGCCGTCCGGCTCGGTGGGGCCGAAGAGCACGCCGAACGTGTCGAGTGGCGCGCCGGGCAGTTCCATAAATTTGTTCCCGCCCTCGGCCTTCACGGCGAAACTGCCGTCCAGCACGAGGAAATCGTCAGGCAGCTTGCCCTCCTCGGTCTTCTCGAAATTCTCCGAAAGCACCGGCCTGTCGCCATGCGGCCCGGCTTCCGGCGCTTTGGTGGGCGCGGCGCCCGGAACCGCCGCCGGTTTCTCGGCAGATGGTGCGGGGGGCGGCGCGGGCTTGCAGCCGGACAGCGCAAGCACAACGGCCAGCAAAGAAACGGTGATTTGGATTCGCGGTGATTTTGTCATGGTGAACCAATAGTTTTGTTGTTGGCGGCGAGTGTAATGAAATTCATTCGCTACGCAATGCCTCCAGCAAATTTCCCCGCAGTGCCGCCTTCGTCGCCAGCCATGTCCAGACGAGGCCGCTTGCCAGCACGCCGCCAAGCGTGAGGCCGAGCGAGAGATACGGCACCTCGGCGTTCGGCGAAATCACCGCCGGCACCACCGCCACCGTCGCCGCGACCACGCCGCTCGCAAGGCCGAGCAGCAGCAGCGCCGCGTGTTCGCCCAACACCAGCCGCGCCAGCGCACGCGGTTGAAAGCCCACCGCCAGCAGCAGCGCCAGTTCGCCGCGCCGCTCCAGCACATTCCGCAGCACCACGACGCCAAGGCCGACGCTGCCAAGAATCAACCCCAGCCCGCCGAGCACCTGGAACGTGGAGAGATACGTGTTCTGCACCGCGTTGAACTGCGCGAGCCGCCGCGTCGCGGGCGTGAGTTCGAGGCCCACGTCGCGCAACGCCCGCGTCAGCGTCGCGCTCGTGTCGTCCAGCCGGTTTGCTGGCGCGTCCACGAGGAACATCCGGTAGCCGCTCTCGCCGGGGAAACGCTTCACGAACTCGGCTTCGTCAATGATAAGGTTGCCTTGGAGAACAGAATTCGCCAGCGCGCCGACGAGCCGGACTTTGAACACGCGCCCGCGTTCGTCGGTGTAATCCAGCGTGTCGCCGATCTTTTTGCCCAGCGCCCAGAGAATCGAAGCTTCATCGGCGATGGCGGGAACCTCGTTGGAAGCGAGTGCGAATCGGCTTTTGAGCGGGAGCAGTTCGCGTTGTAAAATCTGCCAGTAAAATTCTTTCTCCAAACTTGTCTCTCCGGCGAATGCAGCGAATGAGAATCTTCCATTCAGTGAAGACGGCTTCACGCCGAGCAGGCGCGGTTTCTGCGCGCGGTTCAGGTTCAGGCAGCTCGCGTCATCGCCGTCGCGCACGCGGAACGGCACCACACTCACGCCCGTCAGCGCCTTGTCATCGAGGCTGAAAAACTCGCGGCCCGCCTTCGCGTTCAAGTCGTGATGCACCGGCAGCGTTGACTCGCCGATGAACGCGAATCCGCCCGTGCCGGAGTTGCGCTTCGTGGAGTTCTGGTTTTCATCCAGCCGGAACACGCCGATGGACGCCACGAGAAAACTGCCGCACGCGAGCATCGCCACCGTGGCGAGGCTGCGCGTGCGCCGCCGCGCGGTGTTGCGCGCCGCCATACCGGAGAGCGAGAGCCGCGCCGCCGCGCTGGAGAAATTTAGCTTCGTCAGCCGCGCCGCCGTTGCCGCCAGCGCCGCGATGAGCAGCAGCGCGCCTGCCCCGAAGAAAATCCCCGCGTTGCTCGTGTCGCCCTTCGCCACCGCCCAGCCCGCGAGCGCCAAGGCGAGGACGAGAGACGCGAGCGCAACCGTCACGGACAAATTTGCCCGCGATTTGCGAACGCCACCTGTGGAGTGCGGTGACTCGTCACCGCTTTTGGCAGGCGACTTGTCGCCGTCGAACTGCACGCTGCCGCCGTTCTGCAAACCACCGACGCGCGATTCTGCCGGGCCGACAAGTCGGCCCGGCGGCGAAAGCGGTGACGAGTCCCCGCACTCCAAATCGCCTGCCAGCAGCGCGCGGGCCGGCTGCCGCGCCTGTTTCCGCAGCGCCAGCCAGATGGTGAACAGCGCCACCGCCACGCTCGCCGCCACGCCGATGCCGAGCGTCGCGGGCGTGGCGTGGAACGCGAGCGACGACGTGCCGACGGCGTTGCGCCAGATGGTCGTCAGCCCGTGAATCATCGCCCGCGCATACGCGATGCCGCCCGCCAGCCCCAGCAGCGCGCCGAGCACGGACAGCGCCGCGCCCTCGAACAGCAGCATCCGCCGCACCTGACCCGGCGTGAAGCCGAGCGCGAGCAGCGTGCCCACCTCGGTCGCGCGCTGTTCGATGCTGAACTGGAACAGCAGCGCGGTGAGCAGCAGCGCCGCGACGATGAGGAAGAAGCTGAAGCCGATGAACAGCCCGCCGAAATCCTGCGACTGTTCGGCGGCCTTCAACGCCTGCTCCCGCACCGGCTCGAAGCGCAGCCCGATGGAGGCGGGGTCGAGGTGAGCGAGAATGGCCGCTTCAATTTCAGATTTCGTCGCAGGAGGCCTGGGTCCCATGCCGGACACAGCTTCTGGCCATGCCGTTTTTTGAATACTTTCTCTCGCGCTTACGGCAAGAGGCAAGTTGTTGGAGGATTGCGAACTCGGAGGATCCACCACCATCCACTTCCTATCAGCGGAAAAAGACCAAGACCGATTAAGGAGAAATCGCACTGCGGTGAAATTTCCAAACCGATTGCCCCACATCTTCTCTCCAGTAGCACTCGTGACAAACGCTTTCGGCGTGCCGCGCCATTTCTTCCAATACTCCTCGTCCGGCGGGCGGATGCGGCTCATGTCAATCGGCAGGCTGCCGTCCCACTCGCTGGTGCTCTCGGCCTTGGACACGCCGGGGAACTCCGGCATCAGCTCGGGGTCGGCCCACGGCAGCGTCATCGGCACCACGGCGCGGACGCGGAAGGTGTTCGTGCGCTCCTCCAGCGTGTGCCCCACGCCAACGGTGAAATAGCGCAGGCTCACAGCGTCGCCGGGCTTGGCTTGTAATTCGTCAGCGAGCCACTGATTGAGGAGAATCTCGTCGTCATGTGAGAGTGTTCCGCCCACCGCTGACACCATCGAATACGGTGTGACGCGCTCACCCGCACGCAGTTCGTTAACAAAGTATGTTTGAATGAGGTTTGCAATTGCCGAATTTGTCTGCGCTGCTTTCTGTGCCGCTTCAATCACCGGCGTGTCGAGAAAGACGCGGCTCGTGCGGAGTTCAAACTCTCCAGTGGCGGGCAGTTCGCGCAGTTCGAGTTCGGCGTCGGCGAGTTCCCACGATTCTTTCATGCGTCTATCCAATGTGGCTTTGAGGTAATTCAAGTCCTTATAAAGTTCTGCTGATTGTTGTTTTGACAGCTCATTTCGAGCAGCGAGTAGCAAGTTCGCTTTGTTTGTCGCATCGGCGGCCATTTGCAATCTGGACAACAGCACGAAGGCATTGAGCGAGGATACTTGGTTCGCCTGCAAACTGAACCGGCCCAGGGCTGCGTCGGAAGCAACTGCGTGAACGGTCAACCGCAAAGCAACCGATGACTGGTCGCTGGGAGACATGGGCGCGTCGCGTGAAAGAGATGAGGGTTTGGAAACACGCAGGAGCACAGATGCACCCGGTTTAACTTTCAATTGGGCGGCCAGCGCCTCGTTCAAAACCACGCCATCTGCGGGAATGATTGCGAAACTAGGCGGCTGATTGGCGAGCTTCCAAAAAGATTCGTCCACGCCAAGGATTTGAACCCCGTTGGCACGGGATTCACCGTCGTTGGCCGTGGCCGTGGCGGGAAGCATGAGCGCAGGAACCACAGTGGTTTTGTTTCCAAAAAGATCGCGAGTGTTGGCTGAAAGAGTGTAGGCCAGCCGAGTCTGAAAAAGCCTGTCACCCGAGGCGAGCGCCAGGTCTGTTTTCCCCAGCCGCACCAGCGCCATCTCGCGCAGGCTTTCGCGGACGGAATCGCCCACGAGCAGCGCGCCAATCAGCACGGCGCTGCCCACCGCCGCACCGAGCAGCACGCCGAAATGCTGCCGCGCGCGAAACCGCAGGCTCCGCCGGATGAGCGTCCAGTGGGTCATGCTTTGGAGTGCGGCGACTTGTCACCGCTTTTGCGCCGGGCCGACTTGTCGGCCAGGCCAGGCCGCGTTTCAGCGGCCTGCGGCGGGCGGGCGGGCGTCGGCACTTGACGGCGACGAGTCGCCTGCCGACCGCGGTGACAAGTCACCGCACTCCACGGCGAGATTGTCGTCGCACACCGGCGACACGACATCAGGCCGTCAAAGATAAGTTTGCAGATCATAAAAGTCGACAGGGCATGAGTCGAAGGCAGGATTCAAAAGTCATCCTCCACTTTTACTTCGTCAGTTTTGAATCTGTAAATGGTCTGCACCATCGCCGGAGTCGCCACGCGTTCGAACCACGCGGAGGAACACCACGGATACTGGTTCGCCACCGGCACCAGGCCGTGCTTCACGGCGTTTTGATGAACGTAGTTGAGTCGCGCCAGATACGACTTTGCAAAAGTCAGGCGTGTGTCCCAAAAGTTGTGCCAGACCTTCCGGCCCTCGGATTGGTCCAGCCGGTTCAACTCGCGCGACGAGTTTGCGTGCAGGTGCTTGACGAACTTGCCCAAGTCCGCCGACTCCGGGTTGCCGCGCGCGACGAAGTGATAGTGGTTGGCGAAAACAGCCCAGGCCTCGAGTTGCCAGTGATAGCGGTTGGCCAGTTCGAGAAGCTGGCGCTCCAAGATGGAAAGTTTTTCCGGGCAGGTGAACAACCGCTCCTTGTGCAAGGTGCCGGCGGTCACCAGATAAACACCGTGTTCGGTGAGCTTGTGAACCGGGGCGTGCGGCCAGGGTTTGGAGTGCGGCGACTTGTCGCCGCTTTCGCCGCCGGACTGACTTGTCGGCCCGGCCAGGCTGTGTTCGGGCGGTTGGCTGGAAGGCGGATGCGTCTCAACATCCGACGGCGACAAGTCGCCTGCGGAAAGCGGTGACAAGTCACCGCACTCCAAAGCGCGCGATGATGCGTCCTTTGTTGTCCGGGTGATGGCGGTTATTCGGGTTTCAGCGCTCATCACGGCGAATTGACGAGTTTCCCGTCCTGCAACTCCAGCACGCGGCCCATCTTTTGTGCGAGGTCGGGCGCGTGCGTGACGACGACGAGCGTGACGCCTTCCTCGCGGTTCAATTCGAGGAGCAACTGCGCGAGGTTTTGCGCCGAGGCGCGGTCGAGCGCGCCGGTCGGTTCATCGGCGAGCAGGAGTTTCGCGCCGTTGATGAGCGCACGCACGACGGCCACGCGCTGGCGTTCGCCGCCGGAAAGCTGGCCGGGACGATGGCTTGCGCGCGGCGAGAGGCCGACGCGTTCCAAAAGCCGCTGCGCCCGCTCCACCGCGCCGTTGCGGATGGCGGCGTCCTTCGTGGCTAGTGTCGGCACGAGGACGTTTTCTAGCACGGTGCAATGAGGCAGCAAATGATGCGCCTGAAAGATGAAGCCGATTTGCCGGTTGCGGAACGCGGCGAGTTGGAGGTCGTCGAGCCGCGTCACGTCCTGACCATCCACGAGCACTTCGCCGGCGGTGGGGCGGTCGAGCGTGCCGATTATGTTGAGCAGCGTGCTCTTGCCGGAGCCGGACGGGCCGATGATGGCCGCCGATTCGCCGCGCGCCAGATCGAAGGAGAGGTCATTCAACACGCAGACTTCCGCGCCGCCACCGGTGGCGTGGTAATGCTTGGCGACGCGGGAAAGTTTCAACATGGGTGCGGGCGACGACATGGGGCGAACGTAGCCGAGAGCGGCGGCGCGGAAAATAAAAAAGCTCACGGAAAATTGAACCTGTGGCAGCCGGGGTGCGGAGGTTCAAACTTCGGTGGTCCCCTGGTTTTTTTCTCTGCGTTCCTTTGCGAATTCCTCTGCGTCCTCTGCGTTAAACGTAAAACGCGGAGGACGCAAAGGATCCCGCAAAAGTCGCGGAGAGGCTATCGGTCGGCAGGACTCTCCGCCGCGATGCGCCGGTAGATTTCCTTCGCTTCCTCGAAGGCGCGCTTCGCCTCGTCACGTTCGGCAAGCACGATGCGCTGTTGCCGCGCGGCCCAGAGTTGATCAATGCATGCAATGGCCCAGAGCGCGCTCTGCTTCGAGGAGCGAATGGGCTGGCCGGCGACGAGCACGCTGACGGGGTTGGAGTGGAGTTGTGGGAATTGCCGCACAGCCACCCAACTGCTGCGGGCGATGTCGGCGGTGAAGGTGACCTCGTGCAACTGATCGTCCGCCGACACTTCGCGCGTGGCCACCGGCCGGCCGTTGACGATCAGCTCGATCTTGCGCTTGCCGCCGACGTAGGGGCGCGCGGCGGTGGTGTCGTGAATGTTCACCGTGTCGCCAACGATGCGCGTGCCCACGACAGGCTCCGCGCCGCCGTAGGCGACTTCGAGCGGCGTCTCGGAACTGAACGCCACCTTCACGCGCACCTTCACACGACCGGGCTGCGCGAGGCGCACTTCGTCGCCCGCCGGTTTGCCCTCGACGGTGAAGTCGGGCGCGTGCGCGTAACCGTCGCTCACGTAGCTGCGCCCGCGCGCCAGACCTTCGCACCACTTCACGTAGTCGAGTTTCTCGACGCGCCCAAGCTTCACGTAGGTGCGCCCCTGGCCGACGCGCGTGCCGCTCATGCAGGGAAAGTCCGTCTCGCCGGCGACCTTGAGCGGGAAGCCGCAGTTCATCAGGTGATACCACGTGTTCCATTCGAGCAGCCGCGCGGTGTCCATCGCGCTGATGAAGTCACACGCGCCCAGCGCCGTGCTGACAAAAATCTCGTGCCCGCCCGAGTCGGGGACGGCGACGTTCGGCAGTTGATCCACCACGCGGTCGAGGCTGGCGGTCAACTCGACTTCGTTCAGTCCGCCGTCCATGTCCGCGTCCATTTTCTCGAACGGTTCTGGCAACAGCGCATTCGCCGCTTCGTCACGCGTGAGCCGCGCGTCCTTGTTCGCGTCGGCCTGCGCGAGGAGCCGCTTTGCCGCCGTGGCGGGCGTCACCTGCATGCCGCTGCCGGAATGCGGGTAGCCGGTGAAGCCGCCCTGCTGCTTGGCCCAGCGCAGCGCCGGAGTCGTCCACGTCGGCCAAGCCTTGATGCCATCCGCGCCGGGATACACAAGCTCGCGCAGGTTGAGCAGGCAGATGTGGCCGAGCGCCGCCGAGCCGAAGCCGCTCACTTCCACGTCGTATTTCATCAGCGTGAGCGGTTCGCTCAAGCGGTCAATCTGCGGACCGAAATACTGCCGCTGAAAATCGAACCCGTAGCCCCACATCAGCATCGAGCCGACATTCAGGCCCTCGCCCTTGACCTGTTGAAACATATGCTCCGGCGGCATCCCCTCGGTGGGCGAAGTGTAGTGCGCGCAGCCGGCGGCGTGGATGTGATGATCGCCGCTGTAGTAGCCGTGATCCGCCGCGTTGAACCAGCGTTTCAGTTGCACCGCGAGCCGCGCGTCTTTGACTTCGGCGATCTTCACCGTGCGTTTCACCGTGTAGTATTCCGGCCCGCGCGACGCCTCCATCGTGAATTCACCCGGCGGTAGCAGCACCGTGCCGCCATCGGCGCGGTAGATATGCCTTTGGAAAAAAAAGTCCGGCGACAACCGGCGCGCCTGCGGTGGGAACACGTGGCCGCGCGCGTCGGTGAACGTCAGCCGCGCCGTGGTCGGCTGGCCGTCGAAGTCCTTGATGTCGAGTTTCACCTCGACCGCCGGGCGCACGTCGAGGAGCACCGGCACTTCAGCACGGAAACCGAGGTCCTGCGTCCCCTGGCCGATGTCGAAGGCGAGCACCGCCTCGCGCTTGCCCGCCTCGCTGGAGTAGATCAGTGCAAGCGCGTATTCGACTTTGAGTCCGCTCAAGTCTGGCGTCATCGGCGGTGCGTTGAACATTTCAACTTCGAGGAAACGGTGCACCTTGTTGGTGTTCTCGTTCTCGCCGAGATGCAACTGCCGCTCGCGCCCGAGGCTGCCCTTGGACGCGCCCGCATACGACGGCCCGGCCTGCGGACTGTTCACGTGCAGCCGCGCGATGCTTTCGCCGTGGTTGATGACCTTGACGAGCACCGGCGTGTAACCCGCCTGCTGCACGACCGCCTTTGCCGGCCCGCGCTGTGCCTTGACGCGCGCCTCGGGATTGATGTCCACGACGCAGAGCACCAGCGGATCGAGCGCCTCCTGCACGCCCGCCGCATCGCGGGCCGCGATCGCCGCCTGCAACTTCGCGCGCACGTCGCTCGCGAGCGGCGTGCCGAGAAAATCCAGCGCCGCCACGAGCCGTTGGGCGTTCGCGGCGAGCGGCTGGCCTTCGACTGCGGCAACGGTCAGCGTTGGCACGGCCAGCATCAGAGCCGGCAGCAGCCAGAACAAGCCGATGGCGAAACGGGACATAACGTCATTGTGGACCGAGCAGAAACGCAATCAAGTCCCTCATTTGCGCGTCCCGGAGCGGCGACACTTTTGTCGCCGTTCAATTTCAAAATGAAATTACGAGGGCGACAAGAATGCCGCCGCTCCGTCAATGCCCCAGCAGAAACGCAATCAAGTCCGCCATCTGCTCGACGGTGACGGTTGCCTCAAGGCCTTCAGGCATGAGCGAGAGGCCGGAGCCGGTGAGCGAGGCGATGTCGCGGCGGAGAATGGTGTCGGTCAGACCTTCGGCGCGCTTGAGCGTGAGGCTGGCGGCGCTTTCTTCCGCAATGACGCCGTCGAGGGTGCGGCCATCCTTGGTCTCGACGGTGTAGCCGAGAAAGTTCGGCGACACCTCGCGGTTCGGATCGAGGATGTTGATGAGCACTTGCTCGGGATTCCACGCGCGGATGGTGGCGAGGTTCGGGCCGACGTCCTTGCCGAGTTCTCCGGCGCGGTGGCAAGTGGCGCAGGAGGTTTCAAAAATCTTCTTTCCGCGAGCGGCGTCGCCCTTGATGGCGAGTGCAGGTTTGAATTTTTCCACCACTTCCTTCCGCGAGCCGGGGGCGGAGTCGCCGTAGAGCCTGGTCGCGAGTTCTTTCACTTTCGCATCGGTGCTGCGCAGCAGGAGGGCGCGCTTGGCAAAGGGAATCTGGTTCGCGGGAATCGCCCCGGACTCGATGGCTTGCAGCAGCGGCAGCACGCGGGCGCGGCCTCCGAGCATGGTGCCAATGACCTCGGCGCGGACAGCGGGCGTCTGCGCGCGCCAGTGGGCGAGCAGCATCGGCGCGGTTTCCGGCGCGGTAAAGCTGCCGGTGGCGGCGATGGCAGCGCGCTGAATCTCCTGCGACTCCTTCGGGTCAAGCAGGTCGGTGAGCGGGACTTTGATGCGGGTGAAGTCGTCGTAGGTCAGCAGCTTGATGGCGGCGGTGCGAATTTCAAGCGGAGCGCGGGCGTTGGCGGACGTTTGTGCGGCTTCGGCGAGCAAAGTGTCAGTGACACGCGCGGCCTCGCCAGTCATCCCGGCGCGGCGGAGGCTCTTGCCGGAACGCTTGAGACCGTCGCCGATGCCCACGAACAATTCGCACAGCACGGGGCTGGGTTGCACGCCCGTGGAAGCAACGGCGAGGAGCACTTGCTGCATCTCCGGGGTCTTGCCGCGCACGCCCACAATCTGGGCGAGCTCGCGGATGAGTTCGGTGGAGTTGGATTGCGCCGTGAATTTTCCGTCGGCAAGGAGGCGCGAGAGGAGCTGGTCACTGGAGTTGGCGACGGAACTCATTACGGCGGTGCGAATCCACGGCTCGCCCGCGTCGTGCTTGGCGATGGTGGCGAGGGCATCGGACGCTAGCGGGCCGGAAATTTGCCCAAGGGTGAAGGCGAGTTGGAAACGGACACGGGCGTCGGGGTCATTGGCGAGGTTCAGCACAGCGTCGAGCAAAGGAGATTGGGATGAAACTGCCGGCGAGACGCCGGCAGCACGCTGCTCGGCGAGCTTCACCGCGTTCTCACGAACACCGGCGGATTTGTCATTCAGGCCGGCGAGCACGTCGTCGTCGGAAAGTGCATTCAAGCCCTGCAACGTCCAGAGCGCGTGCAGGCGGGCTTGCGGAGACTTGCCGGACTTCACGAGTTGATGGAGCGCGGGCGCGGCGGCCTTGTCCTGCCGCTCGAAGAGAAGCCGCTGCGCCGTTTCGCGCCACCACGAGTTGGGATTCTCCAGCGCGGCGACGAGTTCGGCGGTGCCGGCGCTGCCGAGGCGCGGCGGCTTTTGCGTCTTGAAATTCGCCGGGGCCAGCCGCCAAAGGCGGCCCATGTCGCGACCGCTGGTCAGATCCACCGCGGCGTGGATGTCGTCGGGGATGCTCCACGGGTGCTCGATGTTTTCGCGATACATATCCACAACCGTGAGCGTGCCGTCGGGCGCGTTGACGAAATAAACGGGGCGGAACCAGATGTCGGTCGAGGCGACGAACTCGACCTTGTTGAACATCGGCTGCGCCTTGAACGTGGCCCCGTCGGGCGTGAGGTGCTCGACGTGGATGACGTTGTTGGCGACTTCGCCGAGGAAGGCGGCACCGCGATATTTCTCCGGATACGCGCTGCTGCGATAGATGGTCAGTCCGCTGGTGGAGGTGAAGACGCCGCCGCCGATGAGTTCACTGCGCGGCATCACCATGTCGCGCTCGCCGGCCCAGCGCTTGGCGCGCAGCTCGCGCCACGGCTCGAAGGGGCTGATGCGATACACCGGCAACTGGTCGCCCGCCTCCGCCGCGTCGTGAACGGCGCTGCGCACGGCGAGATAGGGATTGCGCGCGAGGTAACGCGCCGGCAGCACGACATGCTGGACGGGGTTGCGGATGTTGCAGAGGAAGCGATTGCCCCAGTCGTCGAACGAGCCGCCGTAGCGCGCGCCGCCGGACAGGAGTTCGAATTCGCCCGTGACCGGGTCGAGGCGGAAGTCGTGGCGCGACATCACGGTGGGCCTGGCGTCGGGCTTGTCGCCGGGGCGAATCTGGCCGCCGTTGCTCGAGCCGGCGCCGTGGATGTGGTTGTCGAGCCCCCACACGAGCGAGTTGATGACGGCCTGCACATTGTATTTGCGGAAGCCGGTCAGCACCCTGCGCCGCACATCCGCGAGGCCGTCGCCGTTGGTGTCCTTGAGATACCAGATGTCCGGCGTGGCGGCGACGAACACGCCGCCCTTCCAGCACGCCACGCCCGTGGGCCACGAGAGGCCGTCGGCGAACACGGTGGACTTGTCGAATTTGCCGTCGCCATCCGTGTCTTCGAGCAACGTCACGCGGCCAATGGGCGCGTCGGTGGGATTTTCCTGGTTCGGTTTGTGGCGCGCCTTGTCGGTGTAAGGGTAATCGCGCATCTCGCAGACGAAAGCACGGCCGTTCTCGTCGTAAGCCATCGCCACGGGACTCGCGACGAGCGGTTCGGCGGCGAGGAGATCCATGCGGAATCCATCCGGGATGCGGAAGGTCTTCGCGGCCCCGGCGGGCGGCGTGGGCGGGATGCCGGGGAGTTGCTTGGCAAGCGGCTCGGCCGAGTGAAACACCGGAGGCGCCAACGTGAGGAGGCTTGCAAAAAAAACGGAGGCAATCCGAACCTCCCTGCATCGGCGGCTACGAGTTGAGGAGTTTGCGGGCGTTGTCATGCGTGAGGGCGGCGCGTTGCGCCGGCGTGAGATCGGACTCCTGTAGTTTCAGCTTCGCCGACTCGAAGTAGTAGAACGGCGCGTGCGAGCCAAAGCAGAGGCGGTCGGGCGGGAGTTGTTTCAACAGGTTGCCGGCGCCCTCGACGCTTTCGAGCGTGGCGATTTCAAACCGCACGCCGACCGCGGCGAGGTCGAGCACGGGCTTGCCGCGCAACGTGCGGAAGGCGTTGAGCAGTTGCACGCGCGCCCCGGGAAACTTTTTCAACAAAGCGGGCAAGGGCGCAGTGTCCGTGGGCGCGGCCTTGGCGAGCGCGAGCTGGGTGCGGTCGTCTTCCATCACGAGCGCGATTTGCACGAGCAGGCCGCGGTCGGTGGCGGCAGCCAGGAAACGCCCAAACAGCGGGTCGCCGAGTTTGTAGCCGTGGTAATTCGGGTGGAGGCGGACACCGCGCATCTGGTGAACCTCGGCGCAGCGGCGCAGGTCGGTTTCCCAGTCCGGCAGCGTCGGGTTGATCGCGCCGATGGGGAGGAGCAGGCCCTTGCCGTGGCGCGCGCACTCGTCGGCGAGACGGGCGTTGGCGGTGGTCAGGTCTTTGTGGAGCAACGCGTCGAACGTGCCGGCCCACGCCTGCGTGACGCCGTGCGCGCGGAGCTTGGCGACGAGCGCGGGCGTGTCGTCCAGCGGGCAGCGGCGGAACGGCCAGCGTGAGAGGGAGACGTTGGTGTCAATGAGCGCGGCGGGCTTCGCTTGCGCAGCGGGTGACGGAAGCGCGGCAGAAAGGGCGATGGCCGAAGTGGCCATGAGGAACTCGCGGCGACTTGAAAGCCAATCATTACCGCCACCCCTCACCCCGGCCCTCTCCCCGAGGGGAGAGGGAGAAGAAACCACTCCGGCGGCGTCGAAAGGGCGGAGACGGTTCAGTTCAAGTGATTTCATACCTTGATCCCTTTCGCCTTGAGGATGGGGGTCATGAGCCGCTTCAGATTTTCGCCAAGGATGAGTTTCTTCGCGGACTCGGGGATGTTCGCGCCGAAAACCTTTCCGAGTTGCGAGGAGAAACTCCGCCCGCCCGCATCGCTGCCGTAAAGGACGCGCCCGGCGCCGAGTTCACGCACCGCCATCTCGGTGTAGCCGGCGACCGGTTCCGAGCCGGCGAGGTCGGCGTAAAGATTCCTCTGCCCGCGGATGGCGCGGAGGCCGAGTTCCCAATCGCCACCGGTGTGGCCGCAGATGATCGGCGTGTTGGGATGGCGGCGCGCGAGTGCGACGAGTTCGAGCGGGGTGGATTCGCCGGGCAGGTTGCCGGTGACGTTAAACCAGGTGTGCTGGAAGATGACGGCCTTGAGTTCGGCGGCGCGCTGGATGATGGGATCGAGTTCCGGCCCGGAACAGCGGTGCGCGACCCAGAGCTTCACGCCGACCATCGGGCCGTTGGCGACGCAGCGCTCGAGTTCCGCAAGCGAAGCCTCGACGTGCTTCGGATTGAGATAGACGAAGCCAAACGTGCGGTCGGGAAACTTGCCGATGGCCTGGAGCACCTGGTCGTTCTCGCGACGCAAATCTTCCGGCGACGGATCGCGCGCCCACGGCATGCCCATGTAGACGCACAGGCGCTCGATGCCCATGCGGCCAGCGATGGTGATGAGTTGCGCCATGCGCTTCTCCGGCGTCTTGCCGTCAACGCCGGACAGGTGGCAGTGGAGATCCCAGATCATGGCCATGATGGTTGATGCGCGTCGGCTTTGAACTGCAGCTTGTCACGAAATTCGACGCCGGGCCAGCATGGGTTGCGCGGCAATTTCTCACCGGTTGCGGTATTTTTGTGACAAGGCCGCGAAACCCCGCCGCACGAGCCGCCAGCCATTTGTGAAACGTCCCGCCGGAGTGACCGGGTGCCCGCACGAAATCCCGGCCTCATCCCCAAATCTGCCGATCCAGCGAGCGATACTGGATCGCCTCGCCGATGTGCTCCCCGGTGACGCTCTCTTTCCCGGCGAGGTCGGCCATGGTGCGGGCGACTTTGAGGATGCGGTCGTAGGCTCGCGCGCTCAAGTTCAGGTCGCTCATCGCGAACTTCAGCATTTCATTCGCCGCGTCGTCGAGCGCGCAGAATTCCTTCAGCTCCTTCGTGCCCATCCGCGCGTTGCAGGAAACTTTGCGCCCGTCGAACCGCTTCTGTTGCCGCTGCCGTGCGGCGACGACGCGCTCGCGAATCGCCGCCGACGGCTCGCCGGGCCGGGCCGCGGTCATCTCGCGGAACTTCACCTGCGGCACTTCCACGTGCAGGTCAATACGATCCAGCAGCGGGCCGGAAATTCTGCCGAGATAATTTTGGATTTCACGCGGCGAACTCTTCGATTCGCCGGGCATCTTGCCGTCGGGCGTCGGATTCATTGCGGCCACCAGCATGAACTGTGCAGGGAACGTCATCGTGCCCGCCGCGCGCGAGATGGTGACTTTGCCCTCCTCCAATGGCTGGCGCATCGTCTCCAGCGCGCTGCGCTTGAACTCCGGCAGTTCATCGAGAAACAGCACGCCGTGATGCGCGAGGGAAATTTCGCCGGGCGTCGGATTCATGCTGCCGCCGAGCAGGCCGGCGTCGCTCGCGGTGTGATGCGGCGCGCGAAAGGGCCGCCGCGTGACCAGCGCCTGCCCCGGCGCGAGCAGGCCGGTGATGCTGTGAATCGTCGTCGTCTCCAGCGCCTCGGCGAGCGTGAGCGGCGGGAGAATCGTCGGCAGCCGTTTCGCGAGCATGGATTTGCCGGTGCCGGGCGGGCCGATGAGCAGCACGTTGTGGCCGCCTGCCGCCGCAATTTCGAGCGCGCGCTTCACGGACTCCTGCCCCTTCACGTCGGCGAAGTCCAGTTCGTCGTCCCACGACTGGTCGAAGATTTTTTCCAAATCCACGCGCAGCGGAGAAATCTTCACCTCGCCCTCCAGAAACGAAACGGCCTCGCGGAGATTCTGCACGGGAATCACGTTCAGCCCGCTGACCACGGCGGCCTCGGCGGCGTTCTCTTTCGGGACGAGCAGGCCGGAGCGCCCGTCCTGCCGCGCCCGAAGCGCGATGGGCAGCACGCCCCGGACGGACCGCACCGCGCCGGTCAGCGCGAGTTCGCCGACCATCACGAAGTTGTCGAGCTGCTCCGTCTCGAACTGCTCGCTCGCCGCGAGCATCCCGACGGCGATGGGCAGGTCGAAGCTCGGCCCCTCCTTCTTCACGTCGGCGGGCGCAAGGTTGATGGTCGTCTTGCCCATCGGGAACTTGAAGCCGGAGTTCGTGATCGCCGTGCTCACGCGGTCGCGCGACTCCTTCACCGCCGTGTCCGGCAGGCCGACGATGACGACGAGAGTGTCGCCCCAGCCGGCGTTGACTTCCACTTCCACCGGATAGGCCTCGGTGCCCTGCACGGCGGCGGAACAGACCTTGGAAAACATGGCGCGAGCCTACGAAGAAGCCGGGGGAATGGCAACACGGTGCTGGAGAATTTTTAGAAAACCGGCCCGTGATTCACTTGGCCGGAAACAGGCGGCGGAAAACCATCGGCGAATCACGCGAGCAAATCTTTCACCACCCGGCCATGCACATCCGTCAGCCGGAAGTCCCGCCCCGAGTGGCGATAGACCAGCCGCTCGTGATCGAAGCCGAGCAGATGGAGGATGGTCGCCTGCAAGTCGTGGACATGGACACGCTTCTCCACCGAGCGGAAACCAAAGTCATCCGTTGCGCCGTAGGCCTGGCCGCCTTTCACGCCGCCGCCGGCGAGCCACATCGAGAAGCCGTGGTTGTTATGGTCGCGGCCGGCGGTGGGCTTGAGATCGTTGTTCTGCGTCAGCTCCACCGTCGGCGTGCGGCCAAACTCGCCGCCCCAGATGACGAGCGTGTCGTCGAGCAGGCCGCGCGATTTCAAATCGGTGAGCAGCGCGGTGATGCCCTGGCAGGATTCGTTGGCGAGCTTGCGATGGTCCTGCGCGATGTTGTTGTGGCTGTCCCACGGCTGGAGCGTGCCGTGCCAGACCTGCACGTAACGCACGCCGCGCTCGACGAGCCGGCGCGCGATGAGCATCTGCTTCGCCTGCGCGGTGTCGCCGTAGAGTTTGCGGATGTGCTCCGGCTCGCGCCCGATGTCGAAGGCATCAGTCGCCGCAGTCTGCATGCGGAAGGCCAGCTCGAACGTGTGAATGCGCGCTTCCAGCGCCGCCTCGCGCCGAGCGGCGAGATGCTGGCGGTTGAGTTGCTCGATGAAGTCGAGCTGCGCGCGCTGCTCGGTCGCGTTGAGGAACGGATTGCGCAAGTTCTCGATCAGCTCGTGCGGCTGCTTGCCCTCCGTCTCGATGTAGGTGCCCTGATACGCGCCGGGCAGGAATGACGATTGCCAGTTGTCCGCGCCCGCGACGGGCATCCCCTTCGGCACGAGCACCACGAAGCCGGGCAGGTTTTGATTCTCGGTTCCAAGCCCGTAGGTGATCCAAGCGCCGATGCTGGGCCGCGTCATGATGCTCGCGCCGCAATTCATCAGCCGCAGCGAATTCTCGTGGATGGGCGTGTCCGTGTGCATCGAGCGGATGACGCACAAATCGTCCGCGTGCTTCCCGGCGAGCTGCGCGAACAACTCGCTTACCTCCAGCCCGCACTGACCGTAGCGCGCGAACTTGAACGGCGAACCCAGCGCCGCGCCCGTCGGCCGCTCGGTCGCGAAATGAATCGGCAGCCGCTGGCCGTGATACTTCGTGAGCATCGGCTTGGGGTCGAAGGTGTCCATCTGCCCCGGCCCGCCGTTGGCGAGAATCTGGATGACGCGTTTGGCCCGCGCGGGAAAATGCGGTGGGCGCGGCGCAAGTGGATGCACGTTCGGCGTCTCGGCCAGCAACCGCGCCTCGCCCATCACCGCCGCGAGTCCGAGCCAGCCGAAGCCCGCGCCGCAGCGCTGCAACATCTCGCGGCGGGTGAGCGGCGTGGCAAGGTTGAGCGAGAAAGCATTCATGTCAGATCCTCAACGCGCGAGAAAAGCCGAGGAGGGCCGCCGCACTCCAAGACGCTGGCGCGAGACAGGGAGCGCCGCGACTCGCGACAGCGGCTTGGACTGCGCCAGTCCTCTGGCGCTTTCCGAATGGGGACAGAGTGAGTCTCGTCACCTCGAGTGCTACGGAGTTGGCGGTTTCAATCCACATACACAAACTCGTTTGAGACCAACAAGCCTTGAACAAAGCTCGCCCAACGGGTCGCGCCCGGCTCATCGAGCGGCGCATCGCCAACGTAATTCATCGCCAGCTTCACTTCGTCCTTCGACGGCTGGCGGGAGAGCACGATTCGGAACGCGGCTGCGGTGCGCTCGCGCGCCGTCTTTGCCTTTTCCATTTCTTCGCGGTGCAAGACCACGGCGGCCTGCTGACGGACAAAAGAGCTGTTCATCAGAAACAACGCCTGCAACGACACGAGCGTCTCCGCCCGGCGCGCGATGGACGTGTCAGGATTGGCCACGTCGAAATTGCGGAGCAGCGCGGGGATGCGGAAGCGGTCGGTGTAGCCGTAGAGTGCGCGGCGCAGATTCTTGTCGTCGAGTATCGCGCCGCGTCCGCCAAGGCTGGTATCAAGCCGCCCGGCGACGTGGAGCATCGAGTCGCGCAGGGGCTCGAACTCCAACCGCCGTGGCGACATGCGCCACAGGAGGCGGTTCGCCGGATCCCTCGACTGCGCGCGCGACTGAACCACGCTGCTCTGCTGCCAAGTCGCCGAGGTGAGGATGTAACGATGCAATGCCTTGAGCGACCAGCCGTGCTGCATGAACCACGTGGCCAGATGGTCGAGGAGTTCGGGATGCGACGGCTTCTGTCCCATCGTGCCAAAATCGTCGGGCGTGGCGACAAGACCGGTGCCGAAGTGCTGCTGCCACACGCGATTGACGATCACACGCACCGTGAGTGGATTCTTTGGACTTGCGATGGCCTGCGCGAGTTGAAGCCGTCCGTCATCGGCGTAGCTGCGGCCGTCCACGCTCGCGAGCACGCCGAGAAACTTGCGCGGCACGGCGGCGCCGGGTTGCTTCATGTCGCCGCGGATGAAGACGCGCGGGTCAACGGGCTTGGGCGTCGGCTTCACCATCATTGCACGGTCCACCGGACCGTTGATCTCGATGACGTGCAGGTCGGTCAGGAGCTTGCCCGCCTTCTCGCCATCGCTGCGGTTGACAAGTTCCTTCTCGTTGAGAAAGCGGTGCAGGTCCTGGCGAATCTCGTCACGGCTCGCGGGCGGCACCGGCGAACTTTTGCCGAAGACCAACTCCACGATCTCGCGCGACTCGGCCGTGTCGGACTTCAATGCCTGCGCGATGACCGAGCCGTAGGTCGTCGCTGCTTCGATCATCGTGCGCGGCGGAGACTTGGTGAAAGCTGCGATGACCGCCGGGTGATGACCGGCAAGACCGGCGCGGATGATTTTGCCGGCGGATGAAGCAAAATCATGTTTTGGCAAAATCATGAGCTGGTGCCAGAGGCGGAAGAACGGTTCATCGCGCTCCACGCATTGCTTCAGCAACGCGGCCCAACGATCCGGCGCGTGATAGACGAGCCAGCCGCGCGGCGTGTCGAGCGGAATGTCGCCGTCCGTGGTGCGATGATTCGGCGAGGCGCGCACGAGATATTGCAGATACTCGGTGGCGAAATCGCGCAGGTGTTTGCTGGATGAGGCGAAGCACGCGTCCACGTGCGCCTCGTAATCCGCGATGGCCTTCGCGCGCTTCTTTTCGTATTCCGCGAGCACCTTCGCGTCGCCCGTGCGCCGAACTTCGGGCAGGTCGAGCGGTTCCTCCATGCTGTCGAGGATGCCGTAGAGCGAGTAGTAGTCCGCCGTCGGGATCGGATCGAACTTGTGATCGTGACAGCGTGCGCACGCTAGTCTAGTGTCCAACAAGTCATTTACATTATAGAGTTGTGGGACATAATGGGGGCGATGCCACGCCATGCCCAGCCACTGACCTTGAGCGATTCGGAGGCGAAACAACTGGACGCTCGCGTTCAAGATCGTCGTTCCAC